>JAUWME010000203.1 GCA_030613285.1 Candidatus Zymogenus sp.
GAAACCGTAAAGAGAACAGGTTGTGTAATTGCAGTCCTGTTGAGCTCATCTTCAGTACCCTCAAACGCAAGCTTTTTAAAATCCATGTGGAGAATGTCCGAGGCCTCTTCAAAGACCAGACGGGCGGATTTAAAATTGTCGCAGATGTCTTTGCCCATCCCTGCAAACTGGGAGCCCTGTCCGGGAAATATAAACGCAATTTTAGAATCAATGTCCGCTGGACGATTCACCCTGTATCCTTCTCATGAAGCTTAAAAGTGAGAAATTAAAAGCAAAAATCTTTTGCTTTCAGGTGCTAATCCTCATCGATCTCTATCACCTCACGGTCTTTGTAAAAACCGCAATGTGAACACACTTCATGGGGAGGTTTTACTTCACCACAGTTTTGACACAATGATCGCGCAAAAGTTTTAACGGATTGATGAGTCCTCCTTTTGTCACGCCTCGATCTTGAATGCTTTCTCTTTGGAACAGCCATATTGTTATCTTTCCTCTTTAATTAATTTCTGTCAATTGTAAAAGCCTTAAGCTTTTCAAACCTTATATCCGTTTTTTTATCCTTGCAACCACACATCTTAACATTTCGATTTTTGCCGCACATTCCACAAAGCCCAAGGCAACCCTCCCCACAAAGCGGTTTTACCGGCATATGAAGGGATATTTGCTCCGTGATTATCCGACCCAAATCTATCGTATTTCCAGAAAAGAATGTAAGCTCCAACTCCTTCTTGGTAAGCTCAAACTCTTTATCTGTAACTTCTTCTCTTGTTAGCACACTTCTAAATTCAATGTCGCGATTGTGGTCAAACAGCTCGTTGCATCGGCTGCATGTCATCTCGGCCGTTAATACAATCTTTCCCTTTACAATGATATTCTCGTTCGATTGAAAGAGATTTATCCATCCTCTAAAACCGTTATGAAACGAAAGGTAGGGGTCGCTAATATCTTTTAGAAGCTCATCCTGCCATGAACGCCCGCCGATAACATTGTGCGCCTCAAGGGGTAAAGCATCCCCTCCCCACCAAGAGCCTTCTCCTTTTGTATAATCGCTCTTGGGCCACCCACCGGGAATTTCAATCGACAACCCACCCTCGGCAATCTCATCAACTTTGATGGATAGTAAATTCAACTTGCCCCCACAATATTTCAAAACGTATCTGAATATATATCCAAACCCATTTTCTTTGTCAAGAAAATTAAGGCATTTTCCTTGACTAAAGTGAAATATTATATCATAATATTCCATAAATTTCAGCATATTTTCAAACTTTTTTTGAACAATATCTATTATCTGACAACAAAATAGACCCTGCCAATACTATATTTCTTATTAAACCCCTGCTTAAAGGATTCTAAAAAAATGAAAAAAAGCGCTGTTCTTTTAATTATCGGTTTCACTCTCTGTTTCATTTCTCTAACTATTTTTCAAAATAACTCCAAGGCTCAAGAAAACCGATGCTCGTTCTCAGGATATCTCTGGGGCAAAGGAGCAAAGGCCACATTCCAAATATATGTAGACAAACAACAGCTTGAACTCACATTCACGTGGCCCCGGGGAACCACCGATTTCAGAATAAAAGCAACAGGCGAAAATAAAGACGATATCCTGATACTCCAACCCCTTTCTGAAGGTAACAAACTAACACTCCTTGGCCCCGGTGTCTACTATTTTGAAATATATTCCCAATGGGGCACAGGTTGTTGGGAGGCGGTGGTCTCACCACCAAAAGAGATAAAAAAACCACAGACCGAAAAAAAATAGGTTCATCCGATTATTGTGTACCTGATTCAAAGGATGATACGTTTTATATAAACATATTTGAGATTAAATAGTAGCTATCAGGAACTTTGGTTCAAACAATTTCCGCTTTTTACTGCAAACCTCAAGTTTCTGATATTCATCCTTGACATAAATAGGAATCTACCATCTTCTCCTTCTAATTTGCGGCATACAATAATCGTATAATCCAATAAAAAAAACCTTGACATTCTCGTTAAAAAACACTATATTACCAACAGTAATTCACATACTGTTGAGATAAAGAGTGATTTCATGGGTCAGCAGTAGTTTCACAAACCAAAGATCAATAATAACCTACGTTTGAATATTTACCCATTTTAACTATTCTGTCAAATAAATCAATCTAATAGAATATAAGTAAATGAGTTCGGTTGTCCACACAAAAAAAGATGTGGCAGTTATCTTAAAAGACAATAACAGTGGAAATCGTAGCAGGAAATCCGAAAACCATTAACACCTTTTCCCACAAATTCTAAAAAAATATTTTCAAAAGCGCAAAAAACGATATACTAATTTAATATTCTAAACCTAATCCCGGAGCCAACGGCACCAAAAACCAAAAAGGAGACACAGTACAGATGGAAGAAAGCGATCTTGACCTTCAAGGCAAGTCCGAAAATGGGGTCATTAATCTGGTTGAGCTGAAAAGCAAAAACATCGACGACATCTACCATATGTCAAAAGAATTTGACATCGAAGGTGCCAGTGGCATGACCAGACAGGAATTGATCTTCGCCCTACTACAGGCACACACAGAACAAGCTGGCGTAATCTACGGTCAGGGCGTGCTGGAAACACTTCCCGATGGATTCGGTTTTCTCAGGGCACCCGATTATAATTACCTCCCCGGTCCCGATGACATCTACGTCTCCCCTTCTCAGATAAGGAGATTCTCTCTAAAAACCGGCGATACAATATCGGGCCAGATTCGCCCTCCAAAGGAATCGGAAAGATACTTTGCTCTACTTAAAGTATCATTGGTCAACAACGCCAATCCTGATCTCTCAAGAGAGCGGATAATGTTTGATAACCTCACCCCGATTCACCCCCTCGATAAGTTAGATATGGATTATAAGGCCGATAAATATTCCACAAGACTTATGGATCTGTTTACACCCATCGGCAAAGGACAGAGGGGACTCATTGTTTCTCCACCCAGAACCGGAAAAACAATCCTTCTTCAAGATATTGCAAATGCCATCACCACAAATCACAAAGATGTCATCCTGATTGTGCTTCTTATCGATGAAAGACCCGAAGAGGTAACCGACATGGATCGCTCCGTAGATTGCGAGGTGGTAAGCTCTACCTTCGACGAACCAGCATCGCGTCACGTTCAAGTAACGGAGATGGTTCTCGAAAAGGCCAAACGCTTGGTGGAGTACAAAAAAGATGTGGTTATTCTGCTTGACAGCATCACAAGGCTGGCAAGGGCATATAACGCTGTAGTGCCCCCAAGCGGTAAAATCCTCTCTGGAGGTGTCGATTCAAATGCCCTTTACAAACCCAAACGTTTTTTTGGGGCAGCAAGAAATATAGAACACGGCGGGAGCCTCACGATCATCGCAACAGCGCTTATCGATACAGGGTCAAGGATGGACGAGGTTATCTTCGAGGAGTTTAAGGGCACCGGTAACATGGAACTCCATTTAGAGAGGAAACTATCAGACAGAAGAATTTTCCCAGCAATAGACATCAACCGCTCTGGTACCAGAAAAGAAGAACTACTTTTGGACGAGGACACACTAAGCCGTGTCTGGCTTTTACGAAAGCTCCTCTCTCCATTAAGTCCGATAGATTCGATGGAATTTGTCATCGATAAAATTAAAGGAACAAAAACCAATATCGATTTTCTATCAAACATGAACCAGTAACAAAAAATGTTAAAAACACCCCCTATCACTTTTTGGGGGATTTTATTGTATTAAATGGAGATCAAGTTCAGATGAGACAAGATATTCACCCAAACTACGACAAGGCGAACATAACATGCGCGTGTGGAAACGAAATTGAAACACGCTCAACACAAAAAGATATTCATGTGGAAATTTGCTCCCAGTGCCACCCTTTCTTTACGGGAAAACAAAAGCTCATTGACTCTATGGGTCGTGTTGAGAAATTTAGGAAAAAATACAGCAAATTTGAAACTAAAAAAGATTCGTAGGCATTAAATCGTATGGATAAAATTAAAGTTGGCGGTCAGGCCGTGATCGAGGGCGTTATGATGCGCTCTCAAAAGGCCATGATCGTTGCGGTTAGAAAAGCTGACGGAACCATCAAAGTAAAAGAAGAAACCGTAAGCACCCTTGCCGATAAATTCCCAATCCTTAAAAAACCCTTTTTCAGGGGAGTTGTGGTTCTCATCGAATCAATGGTCTACGGCATCGGTGCCCTGACCTATTCCGCCAACGAGGCCGTTGAAGAAGAAGCCGAAGATAATGAAAGCGGCGGGGAAATCTCGGCATGGATGACGGCCCTGACCGTTGCTTTTTCCCTCGGTTTTGCGATACTCCTCTTTGTGGTAATCCCCCACTTTGCCACGCTGTACATCGGCGATGCCCTCACTATAGAAATGGGAATCGACAGCTTCCTGTTTCATTTTGTCGATGGCATCTTGAAGGTATCGGTCTTCTTGTTGTACATTGTCTCCATCTCCTTTTTGCCGGACATCAGAAGAGTCTTCATGTATCACGGGGCAGAGCACAAATCAATCTTCACATACGAGGCAAACGAAGAGCTTTCAGTTGATAACGCAAGGAAACACTCAACCTTTCACCCCAGATGCGGAACGTCTTTTATCATCATTGTCCTTTTGATCAGTATCGTCATATTCGCAGTTCTTCTTCCACTGCTTCCAAATTTTTTAGAATCACAAAAGATTCTTAAACACCTCGTCTTCATCCTGATTAAAATCCCGCTTCTTATCCCCATCTCTGGAATATCTTACGAGATAATAAAGTTGGCGGGCGAGAAGAGAGACAGCAAAATCCTGAAGGTCATTTCAATGCCGGGGATCTGGATTCAAAAAATCACCACGAGAGAACCCACCGACGATCAGGTCGAGGTGGCGCTTTTGGCCCTTTCTAAAACCATAAAGATGGAGCTTTCTGCCGGAGTGGGAAGAGCAAACGAAGCAAAAGAAGAGAAGGCCGTATAAATGTTTGACTAAATTAAAGAAATTGATTCCAGATTTAGCGAGATTGAGAAGTTTCTCTCAGACCCTGATATAATCAAAGATCAGGAGCTTTACAGAAAATACACCAAAGAACATTCAGACATTGAACCG
>JAUWME010000028.1 GCA_030613285.1 Candidatus Zymogenus sp.
TGTAAACAAGAACATTCATAAGAACGGGAAGTTAGTATGGCTTTCGACAAGTGGAGAACCCATAATCGACAATGGAGGTAACCTAATTGGGTACAGAGGTGCAGCCACAGATATAACCGAGCAAAAACGGGCCGAGGAGGCCTTAAGTCAAAGTGAACTAAAATATAGGGAGCTTATCGAGAACGCCATCGACGTTATTTATACCCTTGATTTGAGTGGAAAACTCATTGATCTCAACAAGGCTTTTATACAAGAAAGCGGGTATAGAAGAGAAGAGTTAATTGGAAAAAATATTCAGATGATTGCCCACCCTGATGATTTGTCCATAGCAAAGGAGTACTTCAAAAAAGGCTTAAGAGGTGAATCCTTTCAAGATGAGATGCGTACAATTGGCAAGGACGGAAATATAAAATGGTTTTCCTTTAGCTCACAGTCCGTAACTAACAAAGATGGCTCGGTGTCCAACATCAATGTAATTTCCAGAAACATCACGTCAAGGGTCATGGCCGAGGAGGCGTTAAAAAACAGTGAAAGACAGCTGAAAAATATCCTCTCCGCCTCGACTGTGGGGATCGCTTATGCCGTAGATAGAAGAATAGTCTGGCAGAATGAAGCGATGTCAAATATGTTCGGTTTTGAGAGAGAAGAGGAGTATTTAGGAAAGGAGACCTTCCCCTTTTACGCCTCAAAGGAAGAATATCAACGCGTAGGAGACATCATTTATAATGAACTCCAAATGAAAAATATTGTAGAACTCGACGTAAAATTGAAACGAAAAGACGGCACACCATTAGACGGCTACGTGAGGGTAAACGTTGTGAATCCTCAAAACAAGGATGAGGGGGTAATCGTAAGTATTCTGGACATAACCGAGAGGAAGCTGGCCGAAAAAAAAATGAAAAGGCATCTCAAGAGACTCGATGTTCTTAATAAAATCATAATGGTCTCCAATAAGGCCAATAATTTGACAGTACTATTAGAAGACACCTTGAGTTCTACTTTGGAGCTCTTGGATTTCGACGGTGGTGGTATCTATCTGGTGGATGAATCTGCCGGCGTTGCCGAAATAGTATATGATAAGGGGCTTCCCCCTGACTTCATAGAGGATGCTAAGAGGATAAAAATCAGCGACAGTCCATACGATACCGTCTTTTTAAATAATGAGCCTATTATTACAAACAACTACGCAGAGGTTAATCCAGAGAGATCGAAAAAATGGGGCATTTTATCTTTGGCCAGCATACCTCTGATATCAAAAGAAAAGGTCATTGGAGCCCTAAATCTTGCCAGCAAGAGAAAGGCCTCTCTTACAAGCGAAGAAGAGAGTACCCTTTTGTCAATAGGCCATGAAACCGGAGCGGCAATTGCAAGAATGCAAGCCGAGGAGGCGCTTCGGGAAAGCGAGGAAAATTTCAGAAATCTCTTTGAATCATCAATGGATATTGTTTACCTTACTTCAGCTGAAGGAAAGTTTATAGAAGTAAACCAGTCGGGGGAGGAGCTCTTCGGATATACAAGGGATGAATTACTTGAAATAGACATATTGAATATCTATAACGACCCGAATGATAGAGATAGATTCCAAGAAACTATCGAAGAACAAGGATTTGTAAAAGATTACGAAATAATTTTCAAAAAGAAGGATGGAACGCCTGCCGAATGTCTTGTTACATCAACACTGAGAAAAGACGAAAATGGTTCTATTATTGGTTATCAGGGGACAATTAGAGATATCAGCGAGAGAAAGAAGATGGAGGAGCAACTGTTGCGCTCCCAAAAGATGGAGGCCATCGGGACGTTGGCAGGGGGAATCGCCCACGATTTCAACAACATCCTCGCCACAATACTGGGATACTCCTCTTTTTTAAGATCAAAGATTGAAAAAACTGATCCCCTCTTCAACGGACTTTCCGCCATAGAAAGTTCTGCGCTTCGAGCCGCAGAGCTTACCTCCCAGCTTCTCGCATATTCAAGAAAGGGAAAGCTTGAGGTAAAACCTGTAAATATCAACAGGGTTGTAAAGGAAGTACATAATTTTATCTCCAAGACCTTTGATAAATCCATAAAGGTAAAGCTTAAAACAGAAAAAGGGTTAAGCACCGTCGAGGGGGATGATTCCCAATTGAATCAGGTGGTGATTAACCTCGCCATCAATGCCCAGAACGCCATGCCGGACGGCGGCTCATTTAAAATTACGACATATTCGGAGGTTATCAAAGATGAAATTGAAATGCTCTATTTCAGCATTGTGCCCGGAAACTACGTCTGTATAAAGTTTACCGACACCGGAATTGGGATGGACAATGAAACGCTCAAGAGGATCTTTGAGCCTTACTTCACCACAAGGGGAGACAAGGGTGGCACAGGATTGGGGATGAGCGTGGTCTTCGGAATTGTAAAGGGACACGATGGCTATATTGACATTAAGAGTATGCCCGGCAAGGGAACGGAGATTACCATCTACTTCCCCGCCTCCAAAAAAGAGGAAGACATCCTTATTAGGGAAATCGGGGAAACAAGGAGAGGTACTGAAACCTTGCTTCTAATTGATGACGAGGAGGACATCCTTGTCCTGCTCGACGGTATATTAAAGGATTTTGGATATAAAATACACACCTCAATCTCTGGAAAAGATGGAATAGATACTTTTGTTCAAAACAAAGACCAAATCGATCTTGTCATCCTCGACATCAAAATGCCCAACATGAGCGGAAAGGATGTCCTTGTGGAACTGTTGAAGATCGATCCCGAAACCAAGGTGCTTCTTGCAAGTGGATATAGCGAAGAGGACCAGCATCATGATCTTCTGAAAATGGGGGCTGCCGATTTTATTGGAAAGCCATTTATTACCGACAAACTCTTAAAAAAGATTAGGGATATCCTTGACTAATATTGGATTAGATTAATTTTTGACTAAGCATCAGATTGAATTATTTATTAAAAGATTGTGATATCTTAAACTAAAATATAAGTAAAAGGCAGTAACAATGACAAAAGTTGGATTTGAAAAGAAGGTTGTTGTCATAACCGGCGGTGCCAGCGGAATTGGCCTTGCCATCGGCAGAGAGTTTGGAAAACACAGTGCCAAGATTGCACTATTGGACGTTGACAAAAAAACCCTTGATGAAAAAGTGAAAGAACTCAACGGTGATGGAATTGAAACAATGGGGGTTGTTTGTGACGTGACCGACGGGGCGGGCTGTAAGAAGGCCATCAATACGGTTATCAAGAACTTCGGCGGGGTGGATGTCCTGGTAAACAACGCCGGCATCACCCAGAGGAGCGCCTTTGTGGATACAGACATCTCCGTCTATCGAAGAGTGATGGAGATTAATTTCTTCGGATCGGTCAACTGCGCAAAGGCAGCAATTGCAAGCATCATTGAGAGGCGGGGAATGATCATCGTCATTTCAAGCATTGCTGGGTTTGCCCCCCTCCTGGGGAGAACTGGGTACGCCGCCAGCAAACACGCCCTTCACGGCTTCTTCGGCAGCCTAAGGACAGAGTTAAAACAAGACGGAGTGAGCGTAATGTTTGTCTGCCCCGGTTTTACGAAAACAAATCTACAAACCAGAGCATTGGATGGCGACGGTGATGTGAACACTCACCCCCAGTCAACTACGGGAAAGCAGTATATGCCCGAAGACATCGCCGGTGAGGTCTACCGAGGAGCGGTAAAAAACAAACGGCTCCTTGTGCTCAGTCCCGTGGGCAAGTTCACCCAGTTTCTAACCAAGGTGGCACCGGGTATCTACGAAAAGATTATGACCAAAAAGATGAAGTCGGAGCTTATGAGATAAGCTGAGCGGGGGCAAACGAAAGATAGTAGTATGTCCCACCTTTTTTTAGGTCCGGCCGCTGCTCGGTTACTATTCGGTTACTCTACACCACCCTCCCCTTTGTCCTGATAATAATGCAACATCACAATATCCATCATATGTCTGTTTAGTGACCTTGCCCCCGAAAACGAGTCCATGTTATAAGTTAGAGTTTGAAGTATAATGGACTCAGAAAGGAGGACAACACTATTAGGCCACACAGTGCTCTTGGTTATAATCCCCCGGCTCCTGAAACAATACTTCCCTGGTCTCGGGAAGCTCAGAAGGTGACAAATGTATTTGGTCTAACTTAAAGAGTGATAGTATTATCTTGCGTTATAGGGGGCAGGTCATTAGTTCTTCTTCTTTATCTCCGGGACCGTTAAAGTTACTCCCATCAGTACCCGTAGGTAATCCTAAACGGCATAGAATTTTGCCGTCTTCAGTTGTCCCGATGATAATAACGGAATACCACAAGCCGGTTTCTTCATTATACACCGGAAGAGGATTTCCATTTTCATCAAAGTAGACATTAGAAAACCCTTCGAGGGGATCCCCATTTTCATCTACCAAAGATCCTTCAGCAGCAAACAAGGTGCCCGCAAAAAACAGGACTCCTAAAACCACAAGAATTGAAAGAACAAAATATAACTTTTTCATGATTTACCTCCTGATTAAATTACTCTAAAAAATACATCTTTTGTTAAATAGTATCATTTTATAAACTCCTGTCAATGGGAAAATGAAAGAAATATTATGTTGTCTTAAAAACTTATATGCAGGTAAAAGATAGACTTACTCTGGGTTTTTTCGTACTCTCCCATTGGATTAATTGATAGTGGTTCAGCAGGGATTTTTTATCCTTTACAAATAAACAATAGCCATTCATAATGTTGTTGTTGAAGACAATTTCAATTATTCAATAAGGTGATGACTTAACAGGGGAATTTCTATGCCCGATGGCAGCTACAATTTAGTAGAAGCAATAAATATGTTGAAGACTTCCTACGAGGAACATATGCCCTTTAACCGCTTTTTGGGTCTTGAAGTTGTTGCGCTTGACACCGAAAGTGTTTCGGTCAAGGTAAAGATGAAAGAAGGACTCATCGGGAACTTCATCCGGGGGATGATCCACGGCGGGGTCATCTCTTCCTTGGTAGACATTGTGGGTGGTCTTTTGGCAGCAGCCCAGGTGATAAAAAAATGGAAGGGATGCCCGCGAAAGATCTTGAAAAGCGAATAGAGAGGGTCAGCACTGTGGACATCAGAATTGACTATTTGAGGCCCGGCATTGGGGACTACTTTTTGTGCAAGGGGTCTGTTATAAGGATGGGAGAAAAGGTCGCAACAATTGGAATGGAGCTTTCCAACGATGAGGGAGAGGTCATCGCCCTTGGGCGGGGCACTTACCTCGTGGGATAAATTACGCTGCCTGTTTTGTTGGTAGTTTGTATTAAGTAAAAATAATGGGGGAAAAAATGAAAACGATTGTTAAGGTAAAGACAGTTGTAGAGGCTTTGGAGAATGCCGCTGAGGAAATGCAAGACAGAAGGATGTACGTCTTTGAAGGAAGTGAGATCAGCTTCAAAGATGTGGACAATGCCTCGGACCACATCGCCGCTGGACTTTTAAAAATCGGAATTAGAAAAGGCGACAGGATCGGTCTTATCGGCACAAACCAACCGGAGTGGATATACACATACTTTGCGGCGGCAAAGATCGGTGCAGTCATAGTTGCTTTAAACGTCAGGTACCGGGACGTGGAGTTGGAGTATATGCTAAACCAGAGCGGAGCCAAAGCCCTTGTTACTATTGCAAACCTTGGGGATATGGACTATGTCAGCTACTTCTATGGATTTAAAGAGAAGATCCCAACCGTGAAAGATTTTATCTTCATAGGCGATAAGGGTTTTTCCGGTAGCCATTCCTTCGATGATCTACTAAAGACCGAGATTGATAGGGACGCCCTTGATAGTACAAAGTCGGCTGTCAAACCCGACGATCTTCTAATCATCATCTACACCTCTGGAACCACAGGAAAACCTAAAGGTGCGGCGATATCTCACAAGAGCCAGATTGCCTCTGCCTTTGCCCAGGTGGAGCACGCAAAAATGACAGATGAAGATGTGATGCTCATTGTGCTTCCCCTAAATCATGTGGGGGGGATTACATGCTCGGTATTGGCAAGCCTCCTCTCCGGGGCAACTGGGGTGCTCATCCCCGTCCCCGACCTTGACGACGTTGTCAAACAAACGGGAATTTACAAGCCGACGGTCTTTGGCGGCGTCCCGACACTCTACACTCTTTTGTTTATGAACGAGAACTTCAAGACGTTTGACTCCTCCCACGTAAGGCTTGCCATCGCCGGCGGGTCCAACGTTGAGCCATCCCTTTTAAAACAGCTAAACGATGTATTTCCAAACGCCAAGCTGATGAACCTCTATGGTCTCTCAGAATCATCGGGCGCTCTTGTGCTGAGCCCCTGGGAGAGCGACTTTGACACGACTGTGCGCACCATTGGAAAACCGATAGGTGACTTTTTGGTCAAGATAATCGATAGCAAGGGTAACGAGGTCAAAGCGGGTGAGTTGGGCGAGCTCTGCTTCAAAGGGGATGCAATCTGCCGGGGATATTTTGAGATGCCCGATGAGACAAGAGAGAGCTTCGACAATGATGGTTGGTTCCACACAGGCGACATGGGCTCTCTTGATAATGAGGGTTACATTACGCTAAAGGGGAGAAAAAAGGAGATGTACCTCCAGGGCGGTTACAATGTATATCCCGTGGAAGTGGAAAACGTCCTTGCAAAGCACCCGAAGGTGTTGATGGCAGCTGGGATTGGCGTTCCCGACCCAGTCCTTGGCGAGGTCGGCAGGTATTACATCATCCCCCAGCCCGGCACGGAACCGACAGAGGAGGAGATAAAAAAATATTGCAAACAACTCCTTGCGGATTACAAGGTACCCAGACAGATTGTCTTTAAGGATTCGCTTCCTATGACACCGGTGGGGAAGATTATGAAGATAAAGTTGAGGGAAGACTTCGAGGAATCGGGGGAGTAGTGGGAGTGGAACGATGTTTAGCAGTCAAGACAACCAGTGCAAAGATGTAGCTACCAGTCCCCGGAGGTATCCCCAGTCTCAATAACATCGGGGCGTATGTAGGACTTGCCAAGAAGCTCTTGGATAATCTCCTTCGAATGGCGAATCAAAGACGTAAATTTCCCCTGTTCAGGATACTTTGCCACCTCACGATAGGTTTTTATCGCCCGCTCTTTGTCCTTCAAATCATTTCTGTATATCTCTGCAATTTCGTAGAGGAAATTCAGGTTTTCTGGGAACTGGGAAAAGAGTTTTCTGAATTCTCTAATAGCCTCCCGATATTTTCCATCCTGTCTGAACTTCATCGCCCGGAAGGTCTCTGGTTTTTGCTTCTCTTTTATAAGTAGGTTGGAAAACTTTCTGTTGGACGGCTCGGTGATGACAAAATAAAGGAGAAGAAAAAAGAGCATCAGGGCTGTCTGGATCGGCGGGAGGATAAGTGTTATGAGTGATAAGCCTGAAAATATAAGTTGAATTAGAAGGAAGATAACATAGAAGAATACCCCGGCAAAGATCAAAGTTTCCATCTTCGATTCCACGGTGCGTATGTTAGAAACAAACCGTAAAACCTTAAACTTGAACTCCTCCTCACCCCGTTCCCCTTTCCTCTCTCTTTCCATTTTTGTGTTTTGCTTTCTAAGCCTCTCGGCTCTTTCCTTCCCTTCAAGGTTCTCAATTACCTCCAAGGCCCGGAGGATATAGAAGTTGTTATCATCGTCACCCGGAAGCTTTGTTATTCGATGATAAATGGCAAGTGCCCTCCCCCTGTCATTTAAATCAACAAGGTAAATATCTGCGACCTCAGAAAGGATGTCCGCCCTGTGGGGAAATTCCTTTATAACTTTCCTGTATTCCAAGAGGGCCTTCTCATATTCCCCTTTTTGCATGAGTATCCTTGGGGCCGATAGCTCCGGATTAGGTTTAATCTTACTCTTTGCCCCGAGTCCAAAATCAACAGCCCAGGAGATTGATTTGCTTATTATGCCTACAACAACTGCACATATCACCATATAGAAGAGAACAAAAGATGTCTGAACGAGCGGGAGTGTAAAGTCTATTTTTTCCTCACCACTAAAAAGCTGAATCAGAAAAAAAAGCACATAGAGAAGAGCGGTTAGAACGAGGATATAGAAAGCTTTTTGGCAAAGGGTTTTTCTTGACCAAAGGTGAAAAATGATTTCTTCAAGGGTTTCAAATCTTGATTTCTTCTTTTGCATCTTTTTCATAATTAGCTGTTCTCTACTTTTTTGGTTTTTCCAACCTTTGAGTACCTAAACAATATAATATTGATTTTTAAACGGTCATAACAAGGGGCTTAAGCCCCTTGACTTAAAATTGCAAGGTTTATCCCGCTATTACATGAAGAAGTTTAATCTTTTCCTAATTGTTTTTTGTTCAAATAGTTTTACCCTTCCTTCCGGTGTTTGTCATCTGGTAATTATATCAGAACCTCAAAATAAAAAAGGGTATAGTTTAAGACAACTTTAAGCCAACAGTTAAGCAAAAAGTCGGGCAAACTATACCCTGAAAAAGCATATTAAGTAATTTTAGAATCTGTTATTCGTCAAGCCATGCAACCGCCTTTGTCATGGAATCAAATTTTCTACTCTTGATCCCAGAAGCATCGGTCGATTCCTCTACTCTCACTTTAACCAACGTGGAATCATACAATTCTGCGATTTTACCGGGATGATATTCCATCGCCATTTTCTGAAGCTCTATGAATAAGGCGCCGATTTCATCCGGCGGAGTCTTAAGGGCGCTGAGATTAACCAAATTACTATAACCTCTCGATATTTTTTCAAACGCTTTCCTACAATCATCCAGAAAATTTGGAACCACAGCGGCGCTTTCCCAGAAGCCAATAAAGGTAAAATATGTCCTGTTCTTTACCACATCCACTTCGATCACGTACTTTTCGTTTTTTACAATAGTTTCCATCTGATTTTCACCTTTAATAAAAATTTAAAAAAGAAACTTACTCTCACTTTTTTATATACGGTACACTAAGCCCTTTAATTACAATATTATTCTTAAATAAATTGTAATTGGATTAGGATCTTTGTCTATACTTCAGTATCCCTACTCGTCAAGCCATTGAGTCGCTTTTTCGACAGAATCAAACTGCTTGGTCTTAACCCCCGAAATATCATGGGTTTCGTCAACATTCACTTTAACCATCATAGAATCCATTACCTCAGCAATTCTACCGGGATTATATCCCATCGTAATTTGCTGGAGTTCCACAAAAAGGGCTCTAACATCTTTAGACGGTGTTTTAATGGCACTGAGATTTACCAATAGAGTAAAACCGCTCGACATTTGGTCAAGTCCTTTTTTACAATCATCCATTAAATCTACGACCACATCGGGGGTCTCCCAAAAACCCGTGAAGGTATAAAAAAGCCTGTTCTTTGACTTGTCAAATCTGACTTCGTACTTTTCGTTTTTTACAATAGTTTCCATGAAATTTCTCCTCCCTAAAAAAGATTAATACTATCAAGTTACTATCTTCATTAATGGAACTCTAAACTATGTCAACAGCTCAACACGGTTGTTTTAAATGAGTTATTGTAGAATTTAACTCTCTGGTTTTTGTTGAGTATTTAACTCTTTCGTGCAACAGATTGATTAAATAATACAACAAGTGGTACATTAAAATCAAGGTGAAACTGTTTTTCTTTTTTTACTACTTTTTATCATTTCTATCACTATTTTCCCTTTAACTGCTAATTATGCAAAAACTATACCACAGCAAAATACAAGGTGAAGTGGTAGCAAGTAAGTTCATGTTATCATTGGGCTATTTTTGTGCGACAAACTATTTTTTTGCACCAGTTGGCAAGGAACGGGGGGGGTATTATAAAACTGGAATTATTTCAGCCAGTTACGCATGGCATGAAAAGATGGTGATGCAAAAGATGATAATGAGGTGCATATTATTTTTGCACTTGTTAGCTGTAAGTGATAGTTCAGACAAGTCACTCAATCGGTTATGGTTTCGTACATGACCTTTAGGTTAAATAGAACTACAAAAAACTAATATTTAACCTTGCAATTGACATTATAACGAACTAAAATACAATTAAGCTGACTTTTTTCATATTATTTTCGCTAAACATGCAAAAGACAACTTGCGCCACTGGTATGAACTTGCTGCATCGATAAATAGGGGAGAACTAACAGATGAAGAAGATTCGCGTATTTATCATCGACGACGACAGGGACTTTGCGGAGAGCCTCTCAATGGCAATCGAGGGAAGGGGTTTTGATGTGGAGTTGGCGTTCAGCGGCGAGGAGGCTATTGAGAAATTTCAAGAAAAGGATTTCGATATCGCCTTTATGGACGTTAAACTCCCCGGGAAAAACGGCGTTGAAAGTTTCATCGAAATCAAAAAGTTCAAACCGGGGGTGCGGGTAGTTATGATGACAGGCTACAGCTTAGAGCAACTTTTGGAACAGGCAGTCAGAAACGGCGCATGGGGGGTGCTCCACAAACCCCTTGATATGAACCATATCCTCAAAATGCTTGAGAAGATTAAACCAGACGGCATCCTGATTACCGACGATGACCCCGATTTTGTCGAGAGCATCAAAGACCTTCTGATGAATGAGGGTTACAATGTCTTCGTTGCCGAAAATGGGAAGGAGGCAATCGAGCGGATACAAAAAAACAACATCGATATCCTCATTCTCGATCTTCGAATGCCGATACTGGGAGGAATTGAAACTTATCTGGAACTTAAAAAGAGTGGACACATCGTTCCGACAATAATCGTAACCGCCTTTGCAGACGAAGAAGTGGGAACTATCGAAAAACTCCACTCGATGTCGGTAAGCGGGATATTGAAAAAGCCGTTTGACCCCAGAGAACTTCTTGATATTATTGAAAGACTTATTGCCGAGGTGAGGAGTTAGAAAGTTATCATGGCCGATAACAAAAGACATTCGAAATACCCCTTGGAGCATCGCATCCTCATTGTGGATGACGAGCGGGATTTTGTCGAGATACTGACCGATATCCTTAAATCTCGGGGGTATATCATTGAGTCGGCAAACAGCGTGGTTGAAGCCCGTAAAATAATTGAGGGTTTTGACGCCGACGTGGCACTTTTGGATATCCGCCTGGGTTTGGAGAGCGGTCTCAACCTCCTCTCTTGGATAAATGAGAATAGATCTTCGACGATTTGCGTCATGATGACCGCATATGCCGCCATCACCACCGCTATTGAGGCAAT
The DNA here is from genome assembly GCA_030613285.1 of Candidatus Zymogenus sp. Classification (GTDB taxonomy): domain Bacteria; phylum Desulfobacterota; class Zymogenia; order Zymogenales; family Zymogenaceae; genus Zymogenus. The sequence goes on from JAUWME010000028.1 coordinate 11,158, forward strand.
TCAAGCGGGAGCATACGACTATCTGCGAAAACCCATTGAGGCTCAAGAGCTTCTGATCACACTCGACAGGTGCTTTGAAAAGATCAGACTTGAGAACGAAAGAGATATAGCGGAAAGTACACTGAAAGAAAAAAACAAGGAGCTTGTCGATATAAATGAGCGATTAAGGTCAATTGTCAAATCTACTCACAGCCTCACAGCGGCTTCGGGAATTGGGGAGATGGGAAGGATTCTCCTGGATGAATTTGCTGACAACATGGCGGTGGAGGGAGGAAGCCTCTACTTTGTAGAAGATGACTCGCTAATCCTCGCCCACACCCTCGATCCTGGTCATGCGCCAAAAAAGATTCCCCTCCCCCTCAAAAAAGATACAATATTAGACCAAGCCATGAGGACAGGGGAAGTGATCCTCATAAAAGATATTGAACAGAGTGGAAAGTTTCAAAAAAGTGGGTGGAAGGGATACAGTGACGGCTCCCTCCTTGTGTTTCCCCTCCCCGACCCAAAAGGAAATATTAAAGGGTTTATCACCTTACATAATAAGTCGCAATCTGCCTTTACCGTGCAAGATTCAGAGATAGGCCAAATATTGGCATCATACAGTTAAGAGTCACTTCTGGCAGCGACGGCGATGGAAGAAGATAATGAGGGGAGGAAAAATCTACATACACTCTTTGACACTAATGAAGACTTCCTTTTCATATACGATTTAGAAGGTAAGATCGT
>JAUWME010000010.1 GCA_030613285.1 Candidatus Zymogenus sp.
GGGGACGATAAGGGCAAGGCCGATGCCGTTGTTGAAGGTTCGCATCATCTCGAGCATATCGATATTCCCCGCATCCTTGAGGAACTCGAAGATCGGGGGGACATCCCAGCTCTTTGTGTCGATAACGGCAGTTAGCCCTTGAGGAAGGAGCCTCTCAATATTGTCCACAAGGCCGCCGCCCGTGATATGAGAGATTGCATGTATCGGTGTCTTTGACAACAACGCCTTTGCTGTCTTAACATAGATTCGGGTAGGGGTCAAAAGCTCCTCGCCGATGGACTTTTTAAGCTCATCAACATTATCTTCGAGTTTCATCTTTAGCGTGTCAAAGACAATCTTTCTTACCAAGGAAAACCCGTTGCTGTGAAGTCCCGAAGATTGAATTCCGATGATGCTGTCTCCAACTTCTATTTTGGAGCCATCAATGACCGACTCCCTATCCACAAGCCCCACGGAAAACCCGCAGAGGTCGTACTTACCGTTGGGGTAAAACCCCGGCATCTCGGCTGTCTCACCGCCGATGAGGGCGCATTCGGCATCGATGCAGCCCTTAGAAATTCCGGAGATAACTTTTGCGAGGACATCTTCGTTAAGAGTTCCCGTGGCGATGTAGTCGAGAAAGTAGAGGGGGAGGGCACCGGTTACGATGATGTCATTTACTACCATCGCCACAAGATCGATCCCCACTGTATCGTGAACTCCCATCATCTGGGCAATAACGAGCTTTGTCCCAACGCCGTCTGTGGATGATACAAGGATTGGCTCTTTCATGCCACTGAGGTCCGGGCGAAAGAATCCGCCAAATCCGCCAATCTCACCAATTACTCCCTTTGTGCGGGTTGCATCAATGTCGTGTTTGATCTCTTTGATAAATTGGTTTGCTTTTTCGATGTCCACGCCAGCATCTTTGTATGTAATCCCTTTCTTTGTCATGTTCCTTATTTCAACTTTAAAGTAGAAATTAGAAGTTATCAGAAGTTCGCCCTAATGTCAATATTGTTGTTACAATATAAATATAATTCAATAAGCTATTGCTCCAAGACTGTCTTTCTGATAAAATCGTAATCACCAAGGCAAATATCATTCTGGATTCCTTTGTCTCGCTGAGGATGACAACATTTGTCATTCCCGTGGAAACGGGAATCCAGTAAATATTATTCTGGATTCCCAATCAAGTTGAGAATGACAGAATAAAAAGGATTCCTTTGTCTTGTTGAGAACGACAAAATAGAAAGGAAAACAATAAAGTAAGATACTTCTATCATAGGAGATAAACCATGATCGATTTGAGAAGTGACACAATAACAAAGCCGACAGATGCCATGAGAAAAGCGATCTATGAGGCCGAGGTGGGAGACGACGTTTTTGGGGAAGACCCCACCGTGAATAGACTCCAGGAGATGGTAGCCTCGATGCTCGGCAAACAAAAGGCGATTTACGTCAGCTCAGGAACGATGGGTAATCTCCTTGCCATTAAGGCAAACACAAATCCGGGAGATGAGGTGATTCTTGACGCCCAGAGCCACATTTTTTATTACGAGGCTGCGGGTACTGCTGCTATTTGCGGTGTTCAGTTAAATCTTGTAAATGGCAAACGCGGTTCAATTACAAAAGAGCAGGTGGAGGAAAAGATCAGGGATTTGGGTAACCCCCACTTTCCGGTGACATCTTTGGTGTCGGTGGAAAACACCCACAACAGGTGGGGTGGTGTAGTAATTCCCATCGACGAGATAAAGAGGATCAGAGAACTTGCCGATGAGCGGGGGCTTAAGATGCACATGGATGGCGCAAGGCTTTTAAACGCCCAGGTGGCGTCCGGGATTTCCGCCGGTGAGTTTGCAAAATATTTTGATACCGTAGCAATCTGCTTTTCCAAGGGGTTGGGCGCTCCCATGGGCTCGATGATCGCCGCAGATGCTGAAACAATAGATCGGGTGCGTAGGGCAAGAAAGATGATCGGAGGCGGGCAGAGGCAGGTGGGGATTGCTGCTGCGGCAGCCCTCTATGCCATAGAAAACAACGTTGATCGTCTTGTCGATGACCACGACAACGCAAAGCGTCTGGCAAAGGCGCTATCGATCTTGCCGGGTGTGGAAGTCAACCCCGATGAGGTGGATACAAACATCGTCTATTTTGATGTGACAAAATCGCCCATGAGCGCCATCGATGTTATGGTTAAGATGTCAGAGCAAGGCGTCTTGATGCTCCCTCTGGATGAAAATAGGGTCAGGGTTGTAACGCATCTTGGGGTCGATGGCAATGATATTGACAAGGCAATCGAGGCATTTTCGGAAGTATTTACGGAGTAAGGTTTGACAATTTCCATTAACGACACAACACAGTATCACCGAAGCGACGGGGCAAGTTTGGGTTGGGAGCAGACGATAAGTGAATGCCTCAACGATATAAATTCTCCGTACATGAATGCTCTGAAGACAAGGCGGGTGTATGGCGATACGATCTCCGATTTGTTTAAAGCCAACAGTCTTCTAAAGTCAAATGCCCGTGTACTTGAAGTGGGCGGGGGATACGGGAGGCTTGCTGCGAGGCTGTTGGAGAATTTTCCCGACATCTCGATGATTATGGCGGATGTAAGCCCGGTGTTTCTCCATAGGCAGAAGGAGCTTCTATCCCGTTTTGGCGCAAGGGTCGAATTTGTAAATTCCGATATTTTTGAATATATCAGTATCTGTGATGAGTTCGATCTTATTGTCGCCAATGAAGTTGTGGGCGATCTCCCCGCCATTGTTGATATCAGAAAGTCAGACCTGATAGAATTTTTTGAGTCGGAAAAAGTTCCCGAAGGCATTGATGAGGTGGGTGCGGATTGCCTCTCTAATGCCCGTGATTTTATCCAAAACCTAAAGATTGATATTGATGATGAAACTAATATCGCTCCCGATATCATAAACCTGAACACAGGGGCAATGGAGTTCATCTCGATGGCTATGGAGAAGACGCCAGCGCTTTGGGTATCAGAGCATTCCTCAGATTATGAAATCCCAAAATCGATGTCGGGGATGTTTCGGGATATTGGGTTGGACAAATGGCCAAAAAAGATAGTCCTGTTCAATCACAACGAGGTGTCAATCTGCTTTGACCATCTAAAAAGGGGGGTAAAAAATAGCGGGTATCAATACACGGGAGGGAGCCTGATGGAACTGCTAAATGTTCGTACCGACGATGAAATTCGGTTTGTCCTCCTTTCGGGGTCAATAGCAAACGAGAACCACGAGATAATCGGTGAATTTTTAAATCATGTCAAGGAGTACCAATGGCTTTTGGTTCAGAGGTAATACCCAAGCCTGCGGCAACTGTGGTGCTTGTTCGTGACGGAAAGACGGGACGGGAGGTATTCCTTACAAAACGGCCCGACACCATGGATTTCCTTGGGGGCTTTTACGTCTTTCCGGGGGGGAGGGTTGACAAGTCAGACAAATCTGAAAAGGCGCGGGAGAGAGTTGTTGGATTTGACCAAGGTGATTTTAAGCCGTGGCAAAAATATGAATTGGAATGGCAACGTGATGGGGAGCCAAGCAATCCTGCGGATTTGGTTTATCCCATTGATTTTTATACAGCAGCAATTCGGGAGCTCTTTGAAGAATCGGGGGTGCTGCTCATGTGTGATGAAGAGCAAAAGATTGTTTCTAATAATATTTACGAGGAGATGAGAAGGTCTGTCAATTCAAATCCTGACGATTTTTTAAGTGGTGCAATCAAGAATGGTCTTTATTATGCCGCCTTTAAATTGAAATTTGTCCAACTATTTGTAACGCCCCAAGGTTCCAGAAAACGTTTTTACACCATCTTTTTTTCGGCAACGCTACCCAAAGGACAGAGGGCCGGGATTGAAACTGAGGAAGTTTCTGAATCTTTCTGGGTGTCGCCTGAAGTGGCCCTCAAAAAAGGGGAGTCCGGCGAGTTTCCCATGATATTTCCTACGATACTTGCGCTGAAATCGATATTAGAAAGTTAGGCAAAGATTTTTAGGTTTATCTTATTAATGCGTACATGATAAAGAGGGAGATATCCTTTTTGAGATACAGGTGATAGATTTGAGGGTAGCAGAATCTCGAATTTTTTCAAGGGTGGTTCTCAATATAATATGTTGTTGTTGCTTCTGGAGAACGAGATCCAAGACAAAATTGTTTGGGGATTTTGCCAAAATATCCTAAAACGGAGCAATTGGGCGGTGAAAATGTTTTCAATTAATCATCGACATACAGCTGAATGCTTCTATTTATGAAATGGTATTAAATCTTTAAACCAGAGTAACATTTTTTCCGCTAAAAAAATTACTTGATCTGAACAGGCCTTTTTGAGGATGATATCGAGAAAACTAAAGTAACAAATGCGAACAGTATAACAGTGCAAAAAAAGATAAACCAGATAGGACACTCTATTATTTTAGTAGGATTGGTATCGTAATTGTGATATTATCAGGATTAGTATATATATAAGATGTTACAATCTGTGTATAGCAAAATATATTGGTAAAGTGTTTACTGTCAATTGAAGTAAATACCCGCCAGACAATGTCTGAGGGGGAGGAGTTTTCCAATGGAAAAAACTGGCACAAAAACGGAACTTAAGGTGGCACAGCAGGCGATCAAGATATTTGAGACGTTCCTTTGTGCCTACACGGATGGAATTGCCATCACCGATTTTTCCCATAACAACATCGTGGTAAATGAGGCGCTCTGCAATTTTTTAGGTAAGGATTATCAGGAGGTGGCAGAGGCGAACCTCTTTGACTGGCTGGAACAACTGGACGGGGACGCCGTAAAAAAATGGGCAACAATGGAAGGGGTGGTGCGAAAGGAAGGGGAGAGCCGAGACGTGGAGTTTACAAAGACAGCTCATGATACAGTTCTTTACTTGAGCGTCAACGCCTCTGTCCTTGAGCGTGCGGGTGAAGATGAGACCGACGTCATTGTGAGTATCTGGCGCGACGTTACGGAGCATAAGCAGGCAGAAGAGGCGCTGGTTCATGCCGCCGAGGATTGGCAGGAAACCTTCGATGCCGTAGATGACTTGGTAGCTATTGTAGATTCTGAGAGAAATGTCATACGGGCAAATAGAGTCATGAAGGAGGTCTTTAGTGAAATAGATTTAAAAGAGAAAAAGTGTTATGAACTATTTCACGGCAGCGATGAACCAATTCTTCTCTGTCCCTGTACAAAATCATTCGAGACCGGAGAACTTGAACACATTGAGATCAAGGAACCGCACCTTGACGACCATATATTTGATGTCTTTACTTATCCAATCAGGGTTGAAGAAGATGGTGTTAAAAAGGTGGTTCATGTGGTGAGGGATATTACCAATCGTAAGCAGGCCGAGGAGGAGTTAAAAAAAACCAAGGAAGAGTTGGAAGTCAGGGTTTATGAGCGAACCTCAGAGCTTATAGAAGCGAACAAAAAATTGCAATTGGAGATTACTGACCGCAAGCGTGCCGAGGATGTAATTAGGGAATCTGAAGAGAAATATCGAAACATAGTTGAAAGTGCCTCCGTTGCTATATTTTCCATCGATTTGGATAGAAAATTCCTATTTGGAAATGATTATTTTACTGAATGGACGGGGTATAAGAAAGAAGATATCATCGGAAAAGAAATTGATTTATTGATACATCCCGATGATATATTGATAGCATTAGAGGCGGAGAAAAGGGGAAGGGCTGGTGAGAACTATGAATTTGAGATGCGGGTGGTAACCAAGTATGGTGTCGTGGGTTGGGGCTCATTTGTCAATCGGCCTATCTTCAATGAAGACGGCTCGATTGCTGAAATCCACTGTATAGTTAGGGATATAACCGAAAAGAAGCGGGCGGAGGAGGCGCTAAAAGATAGCGAAGAGCGCTACCGCAACCTTGTGGAAAACATCAATGATGTGATATTCAACATCGACATAGAGGGTATTTTCACCTACATCAGCCCCGCCATCAATCGTATTTCTAATTACTACAATGCGGATGAGTTAATTGGCCAATCATTCGCCCATCTTGTCCATCCTGAAGATTTACCAGATCTGCAAAAGATATTTGAGCGTGATATTGACGTCGATATGGAAGAATCTCGCGAATTCAGGGCGTTAGATAAAAATGGCGAGGTCCACCACGTTCGCACTTCTTACAGAGTGCAATTTAAAGAAGGTGTACCTGTTGGCATAACCGGTGTTATGACAGACATCACCGAATTAAAGAAGATGGAGGCACAGCTTATCCAGACGGAAAAACTCTCCAGTCTTGGAGGAATATTGTCTGGTGTTGCCCACGAACTGAACAATCCCCTCACCGCGATAATTGTAAACTCACAGTTGCTGGCCCGAAAAAGTGAACTCCCCGTAGATGTTTTGAGTAAATTAGATACGATTCAAAAGGAGTCCATGAGGTGTGCCAAAATTGTTGGCGGTCTCCTCGCTTTTGCTCGGGAGCACAAACCAGAGCGAAGGATGATTAATGTAAATGACGTGATCGTGGAGTCCTGCAAACTTAGGGAATATGAACTGAGAGTAGATAATGTGGATATAGAATTAGATCTTTTTGATAATATTGCAGAGACGTCCGCCGATCCTTCTCAACTCCAGCAGGTTTTTATAAATCTCATTAATAACGCCCACGATGCCCTGAAAGAAAAAAGCGGGGGGGTGCTCAATATCAGATCATACAAGCGTGATGAAACAATACTGATCGAATTTGAGGACAACGGCCCCGGTATTCCAAAGGAAAATATTAATAAGATATTCGATCCTTTTTTTACTACCAAGGAGATGGGTAAAGGAACCGGACTCGGTTTAAGTATCATCTACGGTATTATCAATGAGCACGGTGGAAAGATGAATGTAGAGGGTGGAATAGACAAAGGCGCAAAATTCACCATCGAGCTTCCTATAGAGAAAGAAGCTGCAGAAATAGATAAAGTGGAAATGGAGAGGCCGAAGAAGCCTGAGGGTGCAATATCTGTACTCGTTGTGGAGGATGAAGAATCATTGAGGGAGGTCATTTCCGAAGCGTTATCAAACGAGGGTTATGTTGTTCAAACCGCCAACAGCGGGGATAAAGCCATTGAGCTATTGAAAAGGGGAGGGTATGATGTAATAATATCTGATATGAAGATGCCGGGAATGAGCGGCCAAAATCTCTATACTTTTGTCCAGAAAGAATATCCTGAACTAACAGATAAAATGCTTTTTATGACGGGCGATGTATTGGGGAAAGAGACCCAGAGCTTCTTTAAGATTACCGGGGCAAAACTTCTTGAAAAGCCGTTTGAAATTGATGTGCTCTTAAATGTGTTGAACAAGGTTATATTTGATTGAGAGATCTGAAAACTATCACATTTTTCAGATTGGCTCTATTGCAAAAATTCCAAATAGATTTGCTAAATGCTGTCTATTGTACAATTACACCGCAGGTGTAGTGTCCCGCAGCGATAGCACTATTAAGAATATATACCTTAATTGTTTCTCTTCCCGCAATATGCTATATTTTTCGATGGACATTTCAAATAACTCACATCACCTCAATGTTCAAAGGGTATCGAAGTTTGGCGCACAGAGAATGGCAGCTTTTGGCGGACCCCCCCATCCCCAGATATTAGTGGTCGGAAGCGTGACCTCACCTTACCCGGTGAGAGATATTCCCGGTTAAGCCGTCTAAAAGGAGTACGAAATACTCAATATGACTATGTAGTTCCTTTGCATGGAGTCAGACCTTATAGGGTCTGGCAGAACTGTCCTTCGCTGCTTGCGCCACACAACCGTAGGAGCAAAAACAGCCCCACTCTTTTTACCAAGTTTTAAAGAAACTTTATAATACTTTTCAATTTATAAGATATGTATGTTACAATGCCAAATAAATCTTCACATTCATCGTTACCACTTTCCACTTGAAGCGGAACATAATCCTCTTTTCAAAATGTAAGATTGTTATTGTCCACTGTTTTATACTCTGAAAAGATAAAAGGATAAAAAAGGGAGAGCGTTATGAGAAATGGACAGATAAAAGTCCTTCTAATAGAAGACGATCCCGGATACGCCAGATTTGTGAAGGAGATGCTCAAAGATTCGAAATACATTACTTTTAAAATTGAAACTGCTCATAATCTTAAAAAGGGTCTTTCTCGTCTAAAAAGAAAGGGTATTGATGTTGTGCTTTTAGATCTGATGCTTCCAGACAGTGAAGGATTGGATACTTTCCAGAGTGTATACGAATTGAAGGCGGATATACCTATTGTAGTGTTATCTTCCTTTGCGAACGAAGACGTGGCGCTAAATACAGTCAAAATTGGAGCGCAGGATTACCTCTACAAAAGTGAAGTAAACCCCGGCATTCTTATACGTTCTCTCTCTTATGCTGTTGAGAGAAAGTCCGCCGAGGAGAAAATCAGAAAGGCACATGATGAGCTTGAAAAGCGCGTTGATGATCGAACATCGCAGTTGAGTAAAGCAAATAAGAAATTGGCACTTGAAATAAAAGAAAACGAGATCATTGAGGATGCCCTTCGAAGCTCCGAGGAAAAATATCGTCTACTGGTTGAAACGTCAAAAGACGGTATTGCGGTAATACAGGATGCAAAGCTTATTTTTCATAACAATATTTTTGAAGAGCTCCTGGGATATTCAGAGGAGGAACTGACCGACAAACCCTTCATCAATTTTATACATCCCGATGATTTAGAGATGGTGGTGGACAAAAATATCAGGAGACTAAAAGGGGAAGATGTTGAAAAGACCTATGAATTCAGAGGATTAACGAAGGCTGGTGAAACTCTTCATCTTGAGATGACCGTTGCCATGACCGAATGGGAGGGCAAGCAGGCCTCTTTATGTTTTTTGAGGGACATAACAAAGCGAAAGCAGTCGGAGGAACTGTTTTTGCGGTATCGCGAAGAACTTGAACAAGAGGTTGAAGAAAGAACCGTCGAGCTAAAGGAGATAAATAAAAAGCTTGCGACTGAGGTATGGAAGCACAAACAAACCGAGCAGGCCCTTGAAGAAAGCGAGAATATGGCAAGGGCGTTGTTGAATACACCCATAGATACTATAACTATGATTGATCCCGAAGGCAATATCATTGACTTAAATGATACAATTGCCGAGAGATTTAATATGAAGCCGAGCGAGCTCAAAAAACTCAATATATGGGAGTTGTTTCCGCAGGAAATAGTTAGCAAAAGAAAGACCTTTGTTGATAAGGTTATCGATACGGGAAAGCCCATTCGTTTTGATGATGAAATAGATGGAATTTGGAATGATAATATCATTAATCCGATTTTTGACGAAAACGGGAATGTATCTAAAATTGCGATTTTATCCCATGACATCACGAACTTGAAGCAGATTGAGGAGGAGTTGAGAGAGAGCGAATTGAGATATAGAACTTTATTTGAAAATTCCATCGAAGCTGTATTTACTGTCGATGTTAAGGGAAACTTTACCTCAGCGAACAATGCAATGGCAGAAATTTTGGGTTACTCTTCTGATGAGATAATTGGAACTAACTGCAGAAAGTTTTCGACTCCTGAAGTTTCAAAGATGGTCTTTAATGCCTATAATGATCTCTATCGAACAGGTAAACCGATAAAAGATCTGAACTATAATATCATCAGAAAAAATGGTGAAGTGAGGACCATAGATGGATATGTTAATCTTGTATATGAGGGGAACGAAATAATTGGGTTTCAAGGAACGATGAGGGATGTTACGGACAAAATTCGGTCGGAGCAACAGTTAGAAAGCCGTCTAAACATTCAGACCGCCTTGGCCGAGATATCAAGGACAATTATATCTGATGAAAACCCGGATATCAACGATATCCTAAAAATATTGGGAGAGGCAATTGATGTTAATCGAGCATATCTCTTTATGGTGAGGGAGAATGGAACAAAAATTGATAACACTCATGAGTGGTGCGACGATAAATCAGAACCTCAGATTCAATATCTTCAGGATTTGGACATCTCCTTGTTTTCTTGGAGCTCAAAAGTTATGTTAACAGGTGAAAGCTTAAACATTCCGGATGTTGATGCTCTCCCAGAAGATGCAAGTGGCGAAAAAGAGATACTCAAAGCACAGAATATTAAATCTTGTCTTTTTGTTCCTGTCAAGTTAACGGATAGTAAAGTAATAGGATTTATGGGTTTTGATGATACTGAAAAAGTGAGGGAGTGGTTAAGTGAGGATTTGCAGGCTCTTAGAATAGTTGCAGAGATGTTGGAGATTTTTTGGGCTCGCAGGCGTGCGGAGGAAGAGCGCAAACGCTACGCGGAAGAATTGGAAAAGACTAACGAGGAAGTAAAGGTTTTTTCCTATATTGTCTCTCATGACCTCAGAAACCCATTGGTTAATATAAAGGGGCTTGCAAACATTTTAAAAGAATCTTATGAGCAAATTAATTCAAAAAAGGACTTGCTTTTACAGCAATTAACTGATGAGGAGAGAAAGGAAATTGAGACAGCAATAAGTGAAGATATTCCCAAGGCCCTTGAATTTGTCGATTCAACGGTAAAACGTATGGACAATCTTATCAATGCAATTATAAAGTTATCTCGCTTTGGACGCAAGGAATTGCAATTTGAGGTAGTAGATATGAATGGGACTGTTAAGATAACACTGGAAAGTCTCGCGCATTGTATCGATAAACAAGGTGTCGTAATTAAGGTTGGTAAACTGCCGCCAGTGTTCGCCGATTTGACTTCGATGTTGCAAATTATGGGGAATATAATAGCCAATGCTATAGACTATCTTGATTCCGACCGTAAAGGAAAAGTAGAAATAGGTGCGGTCAATGGTGATAATGAAACGACATTTTATGTTAAGGACAATGGTCGAGGAATTGAAGAAAAAGATATTGAGAAGATCTTTCAGGTTTTTCAGAGGGCTGGAGAGAATGATGTGCCCGGCGAAGGGATGGGTCTTTCATATGTAAAAACGTTAGTAGAGCGTCACGGTGGGAAGATCTGGTGCAACTCTAAATTTGGGAAAGGAACTACCTTTACTTTTACAATTCGAAATAATCTTAAACAAAGACAATGAAAATAGAGGGCGATTTGAAATACACAAGACCAATAGAAGAGAAGTTGTTCTTATAAAAGAAACTGGGTTTATTCGTAATTCTTTACATGGGAGAGTACTACTTGCAGGGGTTCGGCTTGAAAGAAAAGAGACTCAGGGTACGCTGGAAGTGTAAGAACGTCGACAAAAAGTGGATTGATCATCGTGTCGTCCCTGTCTTTGATGGTTCAAAAAATCTGATGGTGATTGCAAAAATTGCAAGATCTATAATAGAAGAGGGATAGTGGTTTGCTTTAAATGTTTTTTAGTGAAAAATCTTTTTAGTTTTCCACATGGGGATAGATAATTTGTTTTTGCGATAAAGTAATCTCTCAAGCCCACTGTTTTTTAGTTGTGTTACTGCAAGATGGCTCAACTGAAAAATCTTTTTTACCACCCTTTGGATAACCACTTATCCAACCAGCCAATTACTATTGCTCTACCGTCTCTCCCAAGTATCCATGTATCCCAGGGGGTACTGTGTATCTTTCTTTTCCTAAAGAAAGTTCCAATCATACTTGTAATTGTCTTCAAAAAAGTGATATAAACTAATGCGGAATTGCTTTGGAAGGCCGATGGAGTTCAATCATTGCGGATTCTCTTTTGTGTTTTTTTGTATTAGTTATTTTTGGTTGATTTACTATGTCTAAAGATGTTGCCATGAATCGATGGTGGGTGGTGCCGGGTGCAGTACTTGTTCAACTCTGCTTTGGTGCCGTATATTCATGGTCGGTATACACGCCGTACTTGAAAGGTGTCCTGTTTGACAACGTGACGATATTTTCATTCACGGCGACTCAAACCCAGGTGATTTTTTCTCTCAATACATTTGTGTCGGTTTTTGGGATGATCATAGGTGGGAGGCTTCAGGATATATTTGGACCCAAGAGGATTACAGCGCTGGGGGGAATTTTGTTTGGAGTGGGATACATCCTTGCTGGATTTTATGGACAGTCCTTTTTAGGGCAGCTTTTGTGTATCGGAATAGTCGGTGCAATGGGAGTTGGATTTGGTTACGTCTGCCCGATAGCAGTGGGTGTCAAGTGGTTTCCTGACAAAAGGGGATTGATAACAGGTATCAGTGTTGCCGGATTTGGTTTTGGGGCCTTAATTTGGATTAAGCTTGGCGGAGAATGGGGGGGTCTCATCGAGTTGATTGGCGTCCTAAATGTTTTTAAGCTTTACGGTATTCTTTTTATTGTGTTGATTGTCATAGGCTCACGGGTGTTGAAAAATCCACCACCTGACTATTTGCCCCCTGTTCAGCTTGGTGAATCCAACAGCGAGGTTATATATGAGAGCCGAAATTTTACTACGAAAGAGATGTGGCAAACTCGGGAATTTTACATTTTGTGGGTCATGTTCTGTTTTTCCACGGCTTCGGGTCAGATGATAATTAGTAACATCAAGCTTTTTGGAATTGATTCTCTCAAAAAGGGAGGTTACGAAGTAGTCGCGGCTTCTGGGATTGCGGGGACTGCCATGGCGGTGTTTTACTCGCTTGCCAACGGAGCTGGGAGGGTCATTTGGGGGACGTTGTCTGATTTGATAGGGAGGAGGAGGTCTCTTTTTTTTGTGACGTTTTTTCAGGGCGTTATGATGCTTCTCCTTATTAGACTCGGCAGTCATCACACAACCCTTTATCTTGCCGCCGCTCTGATTGGCTTTAACTACGGGGCTAACTTCGCCCTCTTTCCAGCTGCCACGGCGGATTATTTTGGAACGAAGAACATCGGTGGGAACTACGGTATGCTCCTTTCTGCCCTGGGGATTGCTGGGCTCATTGGCCCGATTTTGGGCGGAGGTGTCTTTGACTTGACGGGGAGTTACCTCTGGGCGTTTGTCCCGGCGGCAGTTTTGTGTTTTATCGCCGCATTTCTTTCCATGGCCCTTGGGCATCCAAGCAGCTTGCGGAAGAAATAGTGTATGCCCTTGAAGAGTTGCTATCAACAACGGGGCAAATGTCGAAGCAATTTCATATCTTTTCAGATATCCCACCCGATAATTTCATGTAAAGGCAGTTCATGGGGAAATTGCTGCAAGAATGAGATTCATATTATGTAGTACAATAACTTCAGTGGCGGACAGATGTCTGCCACACTATCATATCAAACTTGTAAACTGGCAAATCGGATCTATATCTATATGCCGATGCAGTTTCTCAGTACCACCAAAAGCCAAAGCTGAACCTCAAAGTGCATCTTCAAATTGCCTCAAGAATATCTTCGTATGGCCAAATTTATGTCAGGCCGAGCAATGTCTTCGGATTGGTCTCTGTCATCATGGTGAATGTCTCATCCTTCAAATCGAGCTCCCTCATCTCCTTTAGGATTCGGCCACGGCTCAAAAGGGGATAGTCACTTCCAAAGAGGGCTTTTCCTTTGAGGTACGTGTTTGCCGCTTGAAATACGCCCTTTGGGATGTGCTTTGGGCCCCAGCCGGCGATGTTAAAATAGACGAATGGGTTTCTCCTGACCACGGCCAGGGCTTCTTCCCACCACGGAAAGCCAAAGTGGGCGATTATGAGCTTTAGGCTTGGGAAATCTATGGCCACCTCATCAACGAAAAGAGGCCTGCAATATTTGATCTTCGTTCCGGCGTGAAACTGCGTACCGGTGTGGAAAAGGACCGGGACATTCAACTTTTGGGCGACCTCGTAAAAGGGGTAAATCTTTTTGTCGTTGATGTCAAGGTCAACGAGGTGGGGCAATAGCTTTAGGCCTTTCAGTCCCAGTTCAGTAATTGCTTTTTCAAATTCACCTGCGGCAATCTCCCCTTTGTTTGGATCGGCGGAGGCAAACCCGATGAGCCTGTCGGGATATTGTTCCACGGTCTTTGCCACAAGCTCGTTAGATACCTTATAATTGTGGATAGTCTCGGCATCAATGGCCACAATGACGGATTTATCTACGCCAGCATCGTCCATATCTTTCAATGTTCCCTCAATGCTCGGCATCTCGATATCCTTAAACATGTGTTTGTAGCCATCTGCCATTGCCTTGGGGAAGCTCTCAATCGCTTCCTTTGTCCACAGTTGGGAATGGGTGTCAATAATCATTTTTTTCTCCTATTTTAAAAAGTTTGTTCTAAAAGTTCAAAATTGTGTTATTGCCTACGGTCTCCTCATGTATCCAGACGATAGGGGCAACCATTACACCGCATAAAAATAGTAGATTTGCTTTAACAAGGGGCTTAAGCTCCTTGTTGCCTATATAAAACCCGACTGCTTCGTTCCCTTGCTAATTATTAATGTTCTCATCGCAAAGACCCTATAGAAAGCGTTCTTCAATCAAGTCCGCCATCTCTTTTGCATCGTTGATGGATAACACTGGAACAGTTGTGTCGGTTTCGGTGTCTGCCGCCACAGCAAAGAGCGTGTTGTCATCCTTTGTTAGGAGTTCATCTCTGATTCCTTTTCTGAAAACTTCAATCTTTGGGTGAATGTCTGACTTGTATCCTTCTGTAATGATGATGTCGATTTCGGTGATAAAGCGATCCCGAAGCTCAGAGAGATTCATATCCTTTTCTACATCTGCAATCATAGCAATCTTAAAGGGTGATGAAATGATGGTGGTGTGGGCACCCGACTCCTTGAGCCTGTGGCTGTCTTTTCCGGGGACGTCAATGTCAAATCCGTGAACATCGTGTTTTATAGCACAGACCTTGTGGCCCCGTCCGGAAAGCTCCGGGATCAGTTTTTCAAGGTACGTGGTCTTGCCACTGTTGGAATATCCTACAACGCTGATGATGGGGATGATTTTTTTCACCTTTATTGCTCCATTAGAATCTGTTTTGCCCTTGTGAGGTCTTCGGGCCTGTTGATGTTTATAAACGAGAGGAGGTCTTTGTCAACTGTTTTTAACTCACCTTCGGTAACCTCCCTCAATTTTACATCCTTATAAAAAGAGAGTATTTGCCTGTCGCCTTTTTCGATGTGATACTCGATTGACTCAATGCAGTTTTTTGAATAGGCGGCAATGAGCGGCTCATAGTATTTGTTGATTATCGGCACCGCCGCATCGTAGTCGGCTGAGGCGTTTGTGACAAATCTTATAAGGTCGGGATTTATAAAGGGCATATCGCAAGCGCAGATAAAAACCACCTCATGAGTTGCGTGATATAATCCAGAGTGAAGCCCACCCAAAGCCCCAACTCCGGAGTAGACGTCTTCAACTATATTGATAGGAATCTCTTGGGTTTTAAGATGGGTGAAGTTTTTAGGGTCGTTGGTGACAATTAGAATCTCAGATGCCACCTGTTTGACAGTGTCTATGACCCTTTCGATTATTGTCAACCCGCCGA
>JAUWME010000099.1 GCA_030613285.1 Candidatus Zymogenus sp.
CTTTATTAACGCCCTGCATTGCAATGACACTGCCGCCGGAAATTACAATATCAACTTTCTCCTTTTTGGTAACACTGCTCATCGTCATTTTTCCTCTATTTCCATTATCCGCTTTAAAACATTAGACACTAATTTTATCAAATCTGGCCCCGCCGCCTTTGCACCAAGAAGGACATCCTCCAACACGATTGGCTTCATGGCGTCGGGCATGTTGACATTGGAGATTACAGAAAGCCCCAAGACCTTAAGCCCCACTTTCACCGCCGCTATGACCTCCATGATGGTGGACATCCCCGTGGCGTCCCCGCCCAGAAGCTGAAGCATCCGTGTTTCTGCCGGGGTTTCCAAACTTGGGCCGAGGATTCCAATATACACCCCCCGGTTGAGTCTTATTCCCAAAGATTTCGCCTCAGCTTCTGCGATCTCTATGAATTTCTTGTCGTAGGCTCGGGTCATGTCGGGAAACCTGGGGCCTATCTCATCGGTGTTGATCCCAATCAAGGGGTTTTCCCCGGTAAAGTTGATGTGGTCGTTGATAATCATAATCTCACCGGGACGAAAGAGGGGGTTTAGTCCCCCCGCCGCATTGGTGATGATCAGGTTTTTTACACCCATCGTCTTGAGCGCCCAGATGGGTATGGCAACCTCGATGGGCTTGTATCCCTCGTAGAGGTGGAAACGGCCATCGAGGACAAAGACCTCGGTTCCCTCAACAGTACCTACAGTCAATTCACCGGCGTGGCTCGTTACCGTTGGGACGCCAAACCCCGGGATTTCCTCAAAAGGGATGGAGACATCAACGTCCATAATTTTGGTAATTCCACCCAGCCCGGTGCCCAGTGCCACAGCGCACTTTGGGCGGAGGTTTGTCTTTAAAAGGATAAAGTCCGTGGCATCGTGGATTTTTAAATACAGGGATTTTTCATCTTTTAGGGATTCTTTTGTCATCTCGTCCTTTTTTGGTTCTTCGATTTTTGCTAATAGGCAAAGGGTTTAAGATATACAAGGGGTTTAAGCCCCTTGTTTGTTTTAATATATCAATCAGTCTTTTCTCTAATCTCGGTCAAGAGCCTTCTTATCTCCGCATCGTCTGGAAGTTTCTGTAAAGCATTCAGGAGATATTTCTTTGCCTTTTCATAGTCCTTCATCTTAAAATAGATGTATCCCTTTGCTTTAAACGCCGGGCCATTTTCCATCTTTAAGACGAGGGACTGGTCGGCAAGCTCCAAAGCACGTTTTAGCTTTTTGTTCTCCCGGGCGTAGATGAGGGCAGTTACGGCATAGAGGAGATAGTCAGCGGGTTTAAGGGCGATGGCCTTTTCGTAATATCTTAAGGCCTTTACAGCCTCTTCCTTCTTCATGTAGTATTTGGCCACTACCACAAATGGTTGAAATTCTCCCGGTCTTAACCCCGGAAGAAGTAGATAGTATTTTTGCGCATTTTCGTTATCATTTCGGGCATCGTAAGTCTTGGCCAGCCCCAGATGAGACCTGTAGTCCTTCGAGTCCTTTTCAATTACCTTCTCAAAACATTCGATTGCCCTCTCGTAATTACCCGATTCCCTGTTGCATTCGCCAAGAAAGTATAAGGCATCGACATTTTCCGGGGACATCTCAAGGGCGGTTTCGAGGTATCTAATCGCCTCGGTGTATTTCCCCGCAATCCTTAACCCATCACCAAGATTCAAATACGGCTTATAATCGTCCGGGTAGCTCCTCATGAGGTTACGATTTGCCTCAACGAGTTTTTCAACAGCGACGGCGTAGTCCGGTTTTATGGAGATGGCTCTTTTTAAGGAAAGCATCATCTCCTCGTCCCAGCCCCTTTGGGCAAAGGTCATCGCAAGGTTGTAGTGGGCCTTGTAGTTTTTTGGATCAATCCTGACCACGTTGTTGTATGCAGAAATCGCCTCGTCATAGGAACCCATCTTGAAATAGTTATTGCCCAGAACAAAGTAGAGGTTTTTTTCATCCGGCTCAATCTCCAAAGCCCTCCAGAGGATATCCACGGCAAGCTTGTATTGGCCCGTATTGGAGTACGCATCGCCCAGAAGATTCATCGCCTTGACGTTCTTCGGGTCAAGGTCGAGGATATCGTTAAAAATCGGAATGGCCTTGGCGTAGGCATCGTTGTCAACATAGCTGACTCCCAAAAGGAGGTAGGCGTCTTTGAAGTCAGGTTTTAGCTCAATGGCTTTCTTTAAAGCCACAACAGCGTCGTTGTACATCTTCAGCTTGTGATAGGCAAGTCCAAGGAGATAGAAGCCGTCTGTGTATTCCGGGGAATAGAGTACCGCCTTTTTAAACTGCTCCAGGGCCTCCATGTCCCTTCCTGCCTCCATCTTCAATATTCCAAGTTTTGAGTATGCCATGTGGTTGTCGGGAGAAAGGGAGAGTGATTTTTCGTAATATTCTATTGACTTGGCGGGGTCCTTCAGCCTGTCGTAGACCTCGCCCAGACTGTAATAGACAAAAAATTGGTCGGGGTCAAGCTTCAACGATTTCTCGTAAGACCAGATCGCCTCTTCAAATTCACCGTTATAGTAGTGGACTTTCCCAATCCCCTTGTATGCCCTGGCATTTGTAGGATCGGTTTTTAGGGCGCGGTTGTAATATTTTAAAGAAGGCCCAAGCTCCCGATTGTCAAGGTAGGTCTCGGCAAGGAGGATGAGGGCATTGTAGTAGCGTGGGTTAAGTTCCTCGGCGATTTCTAAAAGCCCCACCGCCTCAACGGTTTTCCCACGGGAAAGGAAGATCTCTGCCATCCGAAAGTAGGCAACGTAATTCTTTGCATCAATCGTCACCGACTTCCTATATGTTTCCAGGGCCTTGTCGCCTTCGCCAATAAAGCCATAAAGCGCCCCAAGGGCAAGGTAGGCTTTAATGAATTTCGGGTCTTTCTCAATGGTCTTTTCGTAGTTTGAGATGGCGGAGCTGAAATTTCCAATCTGTGAGTAAATCCTCGCTTTGGCAAAGTAGCCGGGTGCGTAGTCGGGGTATTTTTTTAAAACCCGATCCACAATCCTGATGGCTTTTTTTGATTCCTTTGCCAAAAGGTACACCCGTGAAAGCTCGATGTAAACTTCCTTGTAATCTTTTTTTAACTCAATGGCCTTGTTGAGGATGGCTATCGATTCGTCAAACCTGCCAAAGGAGGCGTAGGCCCTCCCGATGTGGAGATATGCCGGGTAAAAGTTTGGGTTTATCGCTAACACACCCTCATAAACAGAGATTGCCCGTTCAATGTCGCCCAAGGCCATGGCCGCAGCGCCAATGTGGTTATATCCATCCACGAAGTCCGGCTTTATCTCCACGGCCTTAAGGTAGGCTTCCATCGCCTCTGTTGTTCTGTCTTGGGCCTTGAGCACGTTTCCAAGCTCGTCATATGCAAGGTAGAGTGTGGGATCAAGGGAGACGGCGTCCCGAAGAAATTCCTCTGCCATTGCATTTGCGCCCTTTCTATAATACGCCGATCCGAGGCCGTAAAAAGCCTCACCGTTTTTTGGGTTTAGCTTTAGGGCTTTTGTGAAGATTTCAATGGCCTTGTCGTACTCTCTCATGGAGAGGTAGCTTTGCCCTAAAAGTGTTAAAATCTCAGGGTTTCCGCCGGCAAGCTCGGAGGCCTTAAGAAGCGCCTTTGCTGCCCCATTGTAGTCTTTCTTTTTGGTTAAGATTTTTCCAATATTAATATGTACGTTGGCATCAAGGGGTTTTAGCTTACTTGCGCGGGTAAAATACGCAAGGGCGGTGTCGTAGTCATGCAGTTCCCGTGAAGTCTTACCAGCAAGGACAAGGGCCTCAAAATTATTGGGAGAGGATCCTAGAAGAGTCAGAAGGGTCTCTTTTGCTTTCTCGTAGTTACCCATCTCAAAGTGCAACCGAGCGGATAAAAGCAAACCACTCGTGGAGTCATCGGCGGTTTCGGTCCCCTTGCTATAGGCAATCAAGGCCTCGTCGGTGAGCCCTTGACTTTCTAATAGGTCGCCAATTTTAATATATACTTCGGTGTAATCCGGTTTTAGGTCGATGGCCCTGTTGTAGGCAATCAGCGCTTCATCGTATTCTCTGTTTTTGGAATAGGCCTCGCCGAGGTAAAAGTAGGCAATAAATGATGTGGGATTGATTTGAACGGCCCGAGAAAAGGCATCGATGGCCTTGGTGTAACTTTTCTCTTTAAAATATATCTTGCCGAGGTTAAAGTGTCCTTGAAAGAAGGTGGAATCAACACGAACCGCATCCCGAAAACTGACGATGGCCTTTTCCACGTTGCCCATTTTTAGATACACATTCCCAAGCTTGTTTTTTGGCTTTGGGTCTGATGGGAAGAGACTCATGGCGTGGTTGAATTTTTTTGTCGCCTCGTCATATTGACCGTTTTCTAAGTAGAACTCCCCGCGGCTCATCAATTCTGTAAACTCCCTCTCTCTTTCGCTCCTTGCGTCATCATCCTGAAATGCAAAAAGCGTTGCGGAACAAAGGAGTAAAATTGTTACAATTGCAAGAGAGTATTTTAAAAACTTATTTATTGAATTTTTCATTTATTTATCCTGCTCATTAAAAACCTTGCATTATGGGAAAGTGTATCCAGTATAAGGAACCAGTCTCCCTGTATTTTGCCGCCAATGCCCTTATTGAAATGAAATAGCCCCGAAACGGGCCGGCTTCCCGCATCTTTGGGATGGTCTCTTCAAAGAAGGGGATGATTTGTTTTTCCCTTGCCGTCTTGGAGACAAAAATATAGGGACAGTCCTTGTAGGATTCAAATATCTCCATCCATAAGAAACGACTATTTTCCTCGCTGTTCATCTTATCGCCGCCCAAGCCCAAATTGAAAACCACAGCCGCTGGGAAGTTCCCCTCCCACCACGGATATGAATCGGCATCATTGATTACTATTAGGGTTTCATCTTCTTCTGTGATTCTACTGTTTTCGTCTACATAAATCCCCAAAGCAGAGACCTCGTAAAAGAGCCACCTCACGTCCTCAGGGGAAAACCCCTCACTTCCCACCACGGTAAGGTAGTCGATTGCAGATGATGGCCTTTCATAGAACGTGGTTTGATGAAAGAGCGAGGGAGTCAAAAAGAGATTGTAATTTTCCACAACAAAGGTGAAACTGCCCTCACCATTGTAATGGCCAAGGGCCAGAAATGGGAAGGTTTTGAGAGCAATGCCGGGGGATATGCCGATGTTTTTCACGTCGGGATGACTGCTCAATATTGGTGTTATCAAGGCTGTGTGCAAACGTCTTGATGTCTCCTCAAATGACAAATTGGAGTAATATTGTGCCAGTGTGGGGGAAGACACTGGAATGTCGATATCGTCATTAGCATTAGAGATAGGTGTGGGCGCCACTTTTGTTTTCTCTCCAGAAAGGATTCCCGCCATGTGGTCTGACAATGCCCGGATATTTTCCGGGCTATGACGGAGCTTTACAATCGTCAGGTTGCCCCTTGAGGTAACAAGGGCAAAGGCGGTGTCTGTTCCCATGAAATATTGAACTAAAATCGAATTTTCCAAATACCCATCGATCTCTCTGGTGAGTTGCTTTGGATTTCTTGCTTCAATCCCAAGAAGTGTTGCCAGGCTTGGCTCTGTCCTAACAATCGTCTTTCTGGATTCAATAAGCGATTTTTTTAGAGATTCCCTATCCTCATTCAAAATATTTATGGAAGATTCAGAAAAGCGATTTGCATTTCTGGAAAGAAAAATCCTTTCAGTGGCAAGGCAATCACCGAGACTCTTTCTCCAGCGTGAAAGGAGTATCCCCCTTTTGTTGTCAAAAAGGTGGTTTGAATTGTAAAGTCTATCGGCACACCAGATGCCGTGATATGAAAGGAGAGCCGAAAATGCCACTTCCTCATCGCCCAGTTCTTCGGCTAATATAATAGTTAGTGACAATACGTTTGAAAGTCCGTCAAAGTCGAGAGTTTCCATGGGGAGAGAAAGCACACCAAACTTTGTGGTCATCGCACCTGCAGAGTTGTTAAAAACTTCGGCAAAGGAGAGAAGAGCCTCTTTTTTTTGACCTGATGTAAGTTGGGCAAGGCCCAGCGCCCGGTAGGCAGAAGAAATCAGGGTGGGAGAGCCGACCTTTTTTGAAAGTTCCAGGGCCTCCATTGCCGATGTCAGAGCCGGAGCGCCTTTTTTCCCGGCAGTAAAGATCCTCGAAAGCTCCATCAAGGCCATCGCCTCTCCAACCATCCACTTTGCCTTTTTTGCGGTGGCTTTGGCCTCTATTGCATAGATTTTTGCCCCTTCCAACTCACCGGTCTCTCTTAAGGCCCTTCCCAGTGTAATGAGGGCAACAGTCCTCGATTCATCGTCCTTTAGGGCCTCGGAGATTTTTTTGGAGAGTCTGATTCTCTCAATCGTGTCAGCAGCCTCTCCCGACAAGACCATCATGATGTTTAGGGTTATGAGGGCTTCGTTTAATTTTTTGAGGTCACCGAGTGTCTCAAAGACTGCGATGGCCCGACTCACTTCAATTTTTCCATCTATGACATTTTTTAGGAGGTAATCCGCTTTTCCAACCAAAAGAAGTGCCTCGCCAAGCAATGCGTCGGGGACTTTCTCCTCGGTTGACCCCGTTGACAAGAGTGATTTTGATGCTATCTCCACGGCCAAAGACGCCGCCTCCTTGGCCAATTTGCAGTTACCCATAATCATGTGAAGCCGTGCGGTCTCTAAGTTGGCCCTCACCTTGTACTCATCGTTTCCGAGACTTTGAGAGAGGTTCAGTCCCTTTTTGAGGTCAATCCACGCCCCGTCAAAATCCCCCAGCGATACCTTTGCGCTGCCCATCGATAGTAGGGCCATGAAAACCCCGTCGTCGTACTCCGCCTTCTCATAGAGCTTCTTTGCTTCGACAAATGTCTCTATCCCCTTTTTATGATCCAGGAGGATATTTGATGCGACCTCGCCCTGCATAAATAGTTTATCTCCGCGGGATTTAAAAAGGTCTTTTTCGTTTAACGTCGGGGCGGTGGGGCCTTTCGGCATAGGTTTTAGCTTTTTGACATTTTCGATATATGTGTTGAGGAGCGGGGCATTTATTGTAACCTTTATTTTTACAATTTCAAACTTGGCGGCGGGAAGATATGTGGAGGAAACAACTTTGGATTTAATGACGAACTTTTCGGGCAACGGCAAGATTACCGAATCTATGCCCTCTTCCAACCATTCAAACTCTTTTTTTGTCAATGACTGAAGGAGATAGATTGTCAGGGCATTTTTTACGGCTCTTCCCTCGGCCGTGTTTGGATCAATCTTTTTCTCCTCTGCTTTGTCATCATTGTCAAGAGGCATTATTTTGCCCCTGGGAACCGTTGCATTTGTAACGGTTTTTTGTGCTTGGCCCCACGATAAGATGGTGACACTACCATAGATTTCTTCCTCTTGGGCCGAGGCGGGAAGGTAGAAAACAGTGGTAAGAAGAAGGAGTATGAGAAGATATGTTCTTTTTTTCAAGAC
>JAUWME010000069.1 GCA_030613285.1 Candidatus Zymogenus sp.
ATCGACACGACTGGTGCCTTCAACAGCAAGACCTACGAAAAGATATTACAATTTACAGACCTCATCCTCCTTGACCTAAAACAGATGGATGAATCAATCCACAAAGAGCCGACAGGAGTGGGCCTTGCCAACATCTTAAAAAACGCAGAGATCTTTGGCGGTGGAAACATTCCCATCTGGGTGAGGACACCAATAATTCCGGGAATGACGGATCAAGAGGAGAATATCGAGAAGGTCGCAAGATTCATCACAGAAAAAATGCCGGCAGTAGAGCGCTACGAGCTTTTGGCATTTAACAACCTCTGCACCGATAAATACAAGCGGCTTGACCTCAACTTCTCCCTTACAGATGCTCCCTTAATCGAAAGTGATCACATGGTAAAATTAGCCGAGATCGCCTCAAAAGAGGGAGTCAAAGATGTCCGCTGGTCGGGGGCCACAAAGCTTGAAGATTGAACTTGATGACAATATGGCTGTTCCAAGGTGTGTTTGGCTAATAGTTGGATGACTGTTCTAAAGTGTGTTGGGCTTCCCAGATTAAGTAAGTTGGTAGAATGGTTGCTCCAAGGTGTGTTGGACTAACAGCTGGTTGTTTTGGATGACAGTTGCAGATTGTATTAGGTTAATAGCTGGTTGTTTTAAATGGATTGAATAAATTATTTTTTACGCAAAACTATTTTGAGGAGAAATCTTATGTTCCTGCCCGAAGAACTCTATAATCTCTACTCCGAGCCGATGATAGCCAAGTTCTTGGCCACACTGGATAAGGATGGAAAACCAAATGTCTCCTTTATCGCATCCATCGACACCTGGGAGCCCGACTCAGACTTTCTCATCTTCGGTGAGTTCTTGATGTGGAAGACTCTTGATAACTTAAAACTAAACAAAAAAGTCGGGACGATGGCGGTAAACATTGACCTCAAGTACGGCCAAATCAACGGGGACTTCAACGATGACCTCGTTAATGTGGGGCCATATTTTGACAAGATCGCCTACAACGAGATGTTCCGCTACAACTCCTACACCAAGATACGAAATGCGGGCACCATCAAGATGAAAGAGCATTTTCCGGTGGGAAAGATCGGAAAGCTCGAAATCGTGGGGGATTTGTTCGCCGTCAAGGGAAAGAAGAGTAAGTTTAAGGGTAATGATGGGGTTGAAATCCCCTTGACCGTAAAGGAGAAATTTGACCAGATGCAGGCGATAAAAGCCATCGCCTTTGTCCCGGAAGGAAAGGAGTACCCCTTTATTTCGCCGGTAATGTCTCTCTATCCCATAGATGGAAAGTCCCTCGTATTTAAGGTCTCCAACTCCAACAAGGAGCTTTCTGGGCTGAAGAACGGCCAGGAAACTGCCATAATGGTGTTGACTATGGATCCCATCGTTTATCAGGTGAAAGGTCTTGTCGATTCCTTTGACGGGAAGTTCGGAAAGATTATTATCACCGAGGCCTTCAACTCTTCCCCACCATTGGCGGGCGAGAAGATCGCATAATTGAGATTACTGTAATAAATAAAAGGGGGGCAAGTTTTACTTGCCCCCCTTTTTTGATTGTGTCATCCTCCGCCTTGCCAAAAGCAGACGTGGCAATATCTTTTACCACAAAAACCAAAAGCATATTGAGATTGCCGCGTCGTTCACAAGTCTAACGACTTGTTCACTCCTCGCAATGACATTTCTTATTGTCTCTACCGCCAAACATTGAGCATAAGCCCATAAAATAGATAAGAAATTGATGTAATCAGAAAAATAAGCAAAATAACTTGACAGATAACTCAAATTATGCCAATATTAAACCAATATTTACAAATACATTAGCCTAAAAGGCAAAAAAGTTGGTTACTATGAATCTCGATACAATAAATATCAAAATAGTCAAACATCTCAAAGACGGCCGGAAACCCTTCAAGGCAATCGCCGATGAAATGTCTGTTACAGAAAACACAATCCGGGCGCGGGTGCAAAAGATGATAAAAACCGGGGTGCTAAAAATCGTCGGCCTTGTAGATCCTGACACAATTGACAATCATCAAGTCATAATCATCGGCGTCAAGGTTGGCACCATGGACCTGCAAGAAAAAGGGAAAGAATTCACCACACTCAAAGGGGTCGTCGCAGTCGGCGTCGTCACCGGAAGGTACGACCTTCTCCTGACCGTAATGCTCAACAACGAATTTGAACTCCTCGACTTTTTCAAAGAGGAGATGGCAAAAATCGAGGATGTAATCTCGACAGAGACATTCGTCCTGTTCAAAAATTTCGGCTGGCGAGTACCCTACACATTGTAAGACCCTGCGCATTGCAAGTCCCTCTGTATTGTATGAAGATATGAAGGACGCTCCGAGATGTGAGGAAGTAAAGAGTGCCCCAAACGAATGCAATAAAAAATTTACTAAATTTTAAGTTAGCAATAAAATCAATTTCATTTAAAAAGGTGAAGCATGATATCAGAACCGTACAAAATCAAAGAAGTAAAAAAGATCGGGACAAAAAAACCCTTTGAGAGGTGGAACATCCTAAAAAAAGTTCAATTCAATACCTTTCACGTCAGCTCCGATTACATAACGTTTGATCTCGTCAGCCGTGGAATGTCGTCGTGGTCTCAATATCAAAAAGCGGCGTTTATGATTGGCGACGAGGCATACGCAGGGAGTAAAAACTACATCCACCTCAAACAAAGCGCCAAAGATATCCTTGGACTTACGCAAATTGTGCCAACCCACAATGGAATCGGCGCCGAGAAACTGCTTGTAAAAACAATGCTCACAGAGGGACAAACCGTTCTCCACAACAGGTGTTGCACCGATGGACTTGTCGCTGCTAACGGCGGTATAAGCACCAACATCGCCAGCAAGGAGGCGCTCTCCTATCCGGAGCCGGACAAGTTCGGCGGCAATGTTGACATAAAGCTTCTGGAGAAAATAGTAAAGGAAAAGGGTGAGGATAAAATTGCCTATATTCATCTTGAAACGTGCCCAGCAGCCCTCAATGGTCAGCCGTTCTCCCTTGCCAACCTCAAGGCCGTGAGGAGTTTTACCGATTCCCATTCCATCCCACTAATAGTTGATACCTCCCACGTTTTGGAAAACGCCTACTGGATACAAAAAGTTGATGAGACCAACAGGGAACTATTAGATATTGCGCGGGAGATTATCGCCCTTTCCGATATTATCCTGATGGACGCCAGCCAAGATTGCCGTTCGGACACCGGCGGGCTTATTGCCAGTGACAATTCTGACTACTATGAAAAATTTACAAATCAGGTAGTTATTTATGAAGGGTTGCATACCTACGGCGGGATGACCGGGCGGGCGATGGAGGTCTTTGCCGTTGGTATCGAGGAGATGCAGGAGTCAAAATATATTGAGTGGTACTCAAACCAGATTGCTTTCATCTACGATACCCTGAAAGAAAAAGGCGTCCCCGGTTTTCGCGGCGGGAATGGCATCGCCCTTGATGTGGAAAACTTTCTGCCCCATCTCTCAAAAGATGACTTCCCAAAATTTGTCCTTGCCGCAAGCCTCTACATCCTTGGGGGGCTCAGGGGAAGCATTGATGGGACCTGGGAATACCATTCAGTCGGGGAGGGTAGGCGGATTCTCAATCTGGAGCTTCCGCGAAACGCCTATACAAGAAACCACCTGCTAAAGATTGCCAACGTAATCTGCTCTGCGTATGAACATAAGGATGAAATCTCCGGCCTGAGGCTTTTGAACGAACCGGAGTTTGTTGACCAAGCGATACTCGAACCGGAGCACTTTCGCCTCTTTGTTTCATTCCCTCAGGAAGAGGACTGGCGGGAGGGACTCTTTGAACCGTACAAGATCGCCATCTTTGAACCGCTCAAAATTACCGACAAGACCTACAGAAAAAAGGCCATGGAAGATGCGGGATATAACACGTTTCTCCTCAATTCCGAAGATGTCTATATTGATCTGCTCACCGACAGCGGGACATCCGCCATGAGTTCCTTCCAGTGGGAGGGGATGACCAACTCCATGGATACTCCCTACAGCAGCAAGCACTATCTGAATCTCGTTGATGAATTCAGAGACAGTCTCGGCTTTAATCACATAATCCCTACCCACCAAGGGAGAGTTGCAGAACATATCATGTCTCAGATAATGATAAAACCGGGACAGGTTGTGCCGGGCAATATGTACTTTACGACCACAAAACTCCATCAAGAGATGGCGGGGGGCATTTTTGCCGATGTAATCGTTGATGAGGCCCATGACCCCACAAGCGATTATCCTTGGAAGGGAAACATAAATATCAAGAAGCTGGAAGGTGAAATTGAGCGTGCAGGCCCCGAAAATGTAGCCTATATCAGTTTTGAGATGTCGGTTAATATGGCCGGCGGGCAGCCATTTTCTATGCAAAACTTAAAGGAGCTTTCTCACCTGTGTCAAAAACACGGTATCCCAATAATGTTTGATGCAACAAGGTGTGTTGAAAATGCATATATGATCAAAGTGAGGGATAAGGACTATTCCGAAAAACCTGTTAGAGAAATTCTAAGAGAGATGTTAAGCTACGGAGATGGATGCGCCATCAGCTGTAAGAAGGATTTTCTGGTCAACATGGGAGGTATACTTGCCTGCAACAGCGAAGAACTTGCAGATAAATTCCAGGGGATGTTACGGGTCTGGGAAGGTGAAATCACCAATGGCGGGCTCGACCCCAAAGACATGGAGGCCCTTCACCGGGGGCTCCTCGATTCCCTCGATGACGATTACATCCGAATGCGAATTGAACAGACCCAGGAGTTTGGCCAAAAACTAATTGACGCTGGGATACCCATAGTTCATCCTCCCGGTTCTCATGCGATATTTATTGATGCAAGACGTTTTCTCCCCCATATCGATCAAGATCAATTCCCGGCACAGACACTTGCTGCTGCCATCTACATGGAAACTGGGGTGAGGACGATGGAGAGGGGAAACGTCTCAAAGGGTCGTAATCCTGAGACTGGAAAAAACTACCGCCCGGCTCTCGAACTTGTTAGATGCACGATTCCGAGAAGGGTCTATTCAAATTCTCACTTCGATTACGTAGCTGAGGGGATTAGTCGTCTTTATGAAAAGAGGGACAAAATCGGTGGGCTTGAGTTTGTTTACGAACCGGAAGTCTTGCGCTTTTTTCAGGGCAGGTTTAAACCTAAATAATTGTGGCATTGAATTTGATTTAGTGGCTAATACAGCTTTGAACTATTGAGATATTGATGTGGTTCAAAAACTACTATCTGTTATTCCCCCTTTAATGTCATTCAAGATAAGTGATGATGCCCTCCGGACAGATGAATGACAAAGCAATCTCAATATGGTTTTTGGTTTGTGTGGAAAAAGAGATTGTCATGCCTGACTTTGTCAAGCAGGCAATGACAGAACAGAAAGGGAACAAAAAAAGTAAGATACTTTTATCATAGTAGAGCCATCCTTTTTAAATGGAATTTTGCAGGCTGGGACGGAAGTATCAAAAACAGTGAGGGGTGATATTTCTGTTCGTCTGGTGATTGAAAAACGAGATTGCCGCGTCGTTCATCCGACCAAAAGTCGGGATCTCTCCTCGCAATGACAGCTTTTTTGAATCTTTTGTATTGATTTATTACAAATCGCTTTGGTGGTTGTGCAAATATCTAAAGAAGCTGGTTTCCAATCTCGAAGAGTTTGGCAATCGCCCCGGGTTCGTCAAATGGATAGATCTTTCCCCAGTGATAAACAACGCGGCCGTTGATTATATTGGTCTTTACATCAAACCCCCTTGCCGAGTAGACAAGATGGGACATATAGTCAAAGAGAGGCGCTGCGTGGGGCCTTGTAAGATCAACGACGATGATGTCCGCTGCCATACCTTTCTTTAGACAACCAATTTTATCCTCAAGGCCAATTGCCTCGGCCCCCATAAAAAGCGCCGTTGCAAGAACGGTCTTTGCCTTGAGAGTTGTGGGGTCTTTTGAAATGATCTTTTGAAGTTTTGCCAAAAGATCCATTTCATAAAACAGATCCTGACGGTTGTTGCTTGCCGGGCCGTCGGTACCCAAACCCACAGGAATACCTGTTTTGATAAAAGAGGTAACAGGGGCAACCCCCGCCGCCAGTTTTGCACCGCTTCCGGGACAAACAACCACCGATGAACCGTAGTTTGAGAGTATCTCTATCTCCTCATCGTCAACCCAGTTTGCATGAATCGCTGTGAAATTCTCGCTTAAAACCCCCTCCTTTTCCAAGTGGCGGACTGGAGTTCTTCCATACTTCTTTTTGATTTCAACTACTTCATTTTCTGTCTCGGCAAGGTGCGTGAAGAGCCTTATTCCGCACTTACTGGCAAGTTCTCTCGCCCTGTAGTAAGATTCTGGGGATGTGGTGTAGGGGGCATGAACAAAGAGGGCCGGGTTTACTATGCTATCCTCATCTTTTGGGAAGCTCTCAAGAAACTGCTCGATGACCTCGAATTTTTCCTTTGGGTCTTCCCATTGCGGCGTGGGAAAATCGACAATCCCCTGGGCGCAGATTGCCCGCATCCCGCTCTTTTTGAATGCTCTCGCAGCATCTTCCTCAAAAAAGTAGCTGTCACAGACGGTGGTTATGCCGGACCGAATCATCTCGGCTGCAGAGACCAGCGTACCCCAGTAGACCATCTCCTTTCCCATAATTTTGTTCTCTGCGGGGATGATGTACTCCAGCCATTTATCGAGGGGGAGGTCATCGGAATATCCGCGAAGTGCAGACATTGCGGCATGGGTGTGGCCGTTAATGAGTCCCGGCATTATAAGGTCGCCGTCAACGTCGATTACGTCCTTTGCCTCGTAGTCCTGGAGGATATCTAACTGCTCGCCGATATCGACGATCTTCCCATCTTTGATTACCACAGCACCGTTTGCAAAACGACTCTCCTCTTCGTCAAAAGTCAAAACGGTTCCGCTTTTTACAATCAAGTCAACTTTTTCAGTCATACTATTACCACCTCGTCCTCCTGTTTCCAGGGGGGATCAACAATACAATAAAAAATTAACTCCTCCATACCGCTGTTTTCTATAAATTGGAGTGACCTTTTTGGGATGTAGATGATGTTTCCGGGTTTTACTTCGCGTGCCTCTTCTTCGATATGAATTATCCCGATACCCTTTATTATTATATATACTTCAGAGGAGAATTGCAACTTATGAGGGATACTTTTTCTGCCCGGGTCGATTTTTGCCAAGGCAATGCTGTAGCTTGTGAAAACGGGATCGTTTTTGGGTGACAGCAACTCCTTAATCCACGTCCCGTCCCCGGCCACAAATTCCTCTATCTTATCAACATCCTTTATAATCATCTATTATACCTTATTTATAGCTTCTTAATAGATAGCTTCACTCGTTTTGACAGCTCGTGCGCTTTTGCCATTATTTCTGCGGTATCCGCCTGAGTGAGCACGCCGTCTTTTACCAGAATCTCGCCGTTGACCACAACATCCCTGACATCAGATGCCATCGCCGAGTAGACGAGGTGGGAAAAAGGGTCATAGACGGGAGTAAGGTGGGGCTTGTTAAAATCGATTACGATGATGTCCGCTTTCTTTCCCACTTCCAATGATCCGGTTGTTTCGGAAAGCCCCAAAGCCTCGGCGCCGCCAATGGTGGCAAGCTCTACTGCAGTATGGGCATCCATGTGGGTTGGATTCTCGTCGTAAATTTTGTGGAGTTTTGCCAGAGTGTCCATTTCTCCGAAGATGTTAAGATCGTTGTTGCTGGCGCACCCGTCGGTTCCAATGCCCACGACAATGCCTTTTTTGAGATATTTGTGGATTGGCGCCCAGCCCGAGGCGAGCTTCATGTTGCTTTCTGGATTTGTGATAACCTTGACCTTTCTGTCTGCAATAATATCTATCTCTTCATCGGTCACCCACACAGCGTGGTCAGCAACAAAGTTTTCGTCTAAGACTCCCAAGGAGTCAAGGAATTGAAAGGATGTCTGGTTATAACGCTCCTTTACCTGGGCCACGTTTGCCCTGGATTCTGCCACGTGGACAATGCACAAAACATCGTGGGCTTTGGAAATCTCTCCTGCACGGGTAAGAAGCTCAGGAGAGCAGGTGTCCAGAGCGTGGGGCTGCACCGTCGGCGTTATGAGAGGATCGCCTTTCCATTTTTTTATAAAGTTCTCGGTGTACTCAAAACCTTCTGCAATCTCGCCGTAGTTTGGCGATGTAAAATCGTAGAGCACCTCCCCCAGCACACCCCGCATCTTCATCTCCTTTGTCGCCTTTGCAACAAAATCTTCAAAGAGGTACATGTCGCAGAAAGTTGTGATGCCACCAAGGAGCATCTCGGCGATGGCAAGCTTTGTTCCCCAGTAAACAAAGTCTTCGTCGAGGTTTTGGCCCTCTGCCGGAAAGATAAAGTCGTTGAGCCACGTTTCAAGGGGGAGGTCGGCCGCAATCCCCCGAAAGAGGCTCATGGCAGCGTGGGTGTGGCCGTTGATAAGCCCCGGCATGACCACACATCCCTTGGCATCGATTGTGGTCTTGGCGTCGTACATAGATTTGACATCCGCATCTGATCCCACAAATGCGATGGAATCACCCCTT
>JAUWME010000125.1 GCA_030613285.1 Candidatus Zymogenus sp.
CCCTCAACTCTAATAATCACCACTCACCCCAATCTCCCTCCAGCACCCCCCAACAACCCCAGCAACCCGATAATCTCCTACTTAATATTACCCGACAGCCCCGACAACTCTTTAACATTACCAGCAGCCCCTACCTCTCCACTTCTTTCACCCTCTTATCTTTGTACATAGCCACATCAGCGGCCCTGACAAAGTCCTCGACGTTAAGATTGTCTGTAAGCAATTCAATCCCAAAACTAATTCCAATAGATTCGTCATCAAATCTCTTATTTACTGTATTTTTAATACGCTTTGCTACCTTAAAGGCAACTTCCTTTTTTGCGTTGGGGAGGATCACGGCAAATTCATCTCCACCATAACGAAACGCTGAATCGATTTTTTTCCTTATGGTTTTTTTGATAATCCCCCCAATTTTCCTCAACACGTCATCTCCCTTCAGGTGTCCGTACCTGTCGTTATATTTTTTAAAGTTGTCAAGGTCCAAGATCATCAAGCATATGGGGTAAGACATTCTCCTTGCCCTTACTAACTCCTCCTCAATCTTTTTGTAAAAATGTCGTTGGTTGTACAGTCCTGTGAGGCTGTCTGTGATGGAGAGAATCCAGAGATCTTCTTCTAACTTTTTTCGTTCTGTGATGTCCACAAGGAAGCCCATAATTGAGATCGGTTTCCCCTTCTCATTTTTGACGATACTGACCGAAAGTTGAACATCTATAAAAGAATGGTCCTTTTTCTTGGCAACCAACTCCCCCACCCAGCTCTCCGTACTCCGCAGGTAATCTAATATCTCACTAATCTTGCGCTCTTCTTGCCAAAACTCCATCAATGACATCCCCACGATATCAGAAACATCATCATACCCCGACATTTTAACGAAAGAGGGATTGGCATAAGTAATAATTCCATCAAGGTCTATAATAATGATTGCGCTGATGGAGGAATGCACGGCCCAATCCCTGATTCTGAGCGATTCCTCGACCCGTTTTCGCTCGGTGATGTCTCTCAACATACCCTGAAACCCAATTACTTTATTCTCTTTTTTGATGACATTGACATATCCCTCTACTGTCCTTTCTTTGCCATCTTTTCTTATGATATCGTAGGTCAGGTCTTTTATAGGTTCATTCGTTCGATACAGGTGATTATATGCCTCTAAAATTTCTTTTGCCATTTTGGGTTTCATATATTCCAAAAAGTTTATCCCTATAAGCTCTTCACGATCAGTGCCTAAGAGCATCTCAAGAGCCCTGTTTACTGATTTAAGATTTCCTTTAACGTCTACAATAAAGGCGGCTTCAATCGAGTTTTCAAATAAACCTCTCCATTTTTCCTCGCTCTCTCTGAGCGCCTCCTCGGCTTTCTTTCTTTTTGTAATGTCATTCAACGCTGTTATCCGGACTTGGCGATTCTGGAAATAAGCCATTCTCGCCTGTATTTCGGCGGGAAATGTCGTCCCGTCCTTGCGTAATGCCGTTATTTCATATTGTGCTTCATAGCCGGATAACATTTTGTTCATTACTTCTTCACGGTCTTCAGGCGCAATCCATTCTGTTCCTTTTTTACCAACAGCTTCCGAAGCGGTATATCCAAACATCCTCTCCGCCGTTTGGTTTTGATCAATACAGACTCCTTTTTCTGAAACAAAGATTGCCTCAAAGGAGGCATCCGACAATGACTTAAAGCGCTCCTCACTATTGTAAAGTTTCTCCTCGGCCAGCTTTTGGTCGGTGATGTCCCTGATTGAACCAAGCATTCCGATAGCATTGCCGTCAGTGTCATGGATAATTGAATTATTCATCAACGTGGGAAACACGCTCCCGTCACGGCGACAATTGAGGATTTCACCTTTGAACTTACCGGTTTCTGCAATTTCCCGATTAGCCGCCTCCACGGCAGGCAACTGCTGGGCATTGTGAAAAATAGAAAGATGTTGTCCTGCCAATTCGTCAACACTATAACCGTGCATGGAAGCAATGGCATTATTGACAAACAATAGATTGCCTTCAAGATCAGTTGTCGCAATACCTTCACTGCTCTGCTCTATGGCCAAATTAAGAAATCGCAAAGTTTCCTCAGCCTGCTTTCGTTCCTCTATCTCACCTTCCAACTTCTCGTTTGTCTCCGAAAGCTCCGCCGTCCGTTCCTTAACCTTCATTTCCAATTCGTCCCTCGCCCTTTTGAGTTCGGCTTCGGCACCCTTTCTTTCTGTGCTGTCTTCGGTAAACACAAAAACTGATTCGGGGGGGGTGGGCACCATGGTAACTGCCAAGAATCTTATCTTTTCGGTGGTCTGATAATGATACTCGTAATTCTTCCTAATGATAATGCTTTTTGTGTAGCAGCGTAGAATGTCATCAACAATCTCCGGTTTATCAGAATATAAATCACGGGCCTTAATATCAATAAGTTCAGATATCTTCCCGTCGGTGACCTCTAACGCAGCCTTATTATAATCCACCAAGATAAAGTCGTCCCCGGAGTATTGCCAGGTAAAGGATGGGAGAGGAAAGCCAGAAAACAAGGCTCGAAGCTTCTCACTGGAACGATGTATCTCTTCATGGGCCCGTTTTCTCTCAACGGCGTACCTTAACGTGCGGACAAGGTTGTTCGGCTTTACATCGACCTTGAAAAGATAGTCCTCAGCGCCCATTTTTAGCGCATTTACTGCGATCTCCTCATCGTCCAATGATGAGATTATCACTACTGGAATATCTTTTGCTTTCTTTTTAAGTTTGGAAAATGTCTCCAGTCCGCTGGAATCGGGGAGCATGAGGTCTAATACGAAAATCGCAATAACCTCTTTGGCAACACAATCGCTACCCGCTTTAAGGGATTGAACGTGTATAAGATCAAATGAAGCATCTCTGGCGTCTTTGATTATCTCATGTACTAATTTGGCATAGAATGGTTCGTCCTCAATAAGGAGAACCAACATGGGCTTTTTTTTCATCACCTAAATACTCAAAAAGTAAATTTGTATAAAAAATTTCTATTTCAGTTACATCGAATTACATTACAAAAAGCCATCGAAATAGAAAGTGATAAAAATCACAAAGACCTGATTTGGTAAAAGTAAATCTTACATTTAGAGAAACAACCTTTTGCTATTTATTATTACAGCTTGCAAACATACTAAGTTCAATAAAAACATCGTTAGATATCCCCAGCTTTTCTATCCCCACATTTCCAATATAATCGATAATATCAAGAACAGTCACAAGAGAAAAGAACTGTACACCGCAACTCTCCTTAATAGTTTCGGAGTACATTTTCTCCTCATCGTCCCGCTCCATCCTGTCCACAATAACAAAAATCCCAAAGACTTCGGCCTTCGTCTCTCCCTCAATGCGAGAGATAATATCTATCTTCGTCTTGCCGTCTGTTATGACATCATCAACAACAAGCACGCTCCTTCTTTCCACCGCAAGATTTGTCCCGACAAAATCCCCTCCTTCACCGTGACCCTTTTTCTCTTTCCTGTCGTAGGCAAACCCCTTTACAACACCAAATTTTTTATAGAGAGATGAAGCCACCGCTGATGCAAGAACGATTCCCTTATAAGCAGGTCCGAAAATCACGTCAAAGCTATCGAAGTCAATGTCCTCCTCGATTTTTTTAACCATCAAATTCGAAAGTTCAAATATCCCCCTACCGTCGGCCACATCGCCAAGGTTAATGAAATATGGCGATACCCTTCCACTCTTTAGCTTGAACTCCCCAAAGCGGAGAGCGCCGTGCTCTAAAAGAATCTCGATTGTTCTCTTCTTTAACTCTTCCATAACACCTTACAACAATTGCAATAATTGAAGAATGATTTTTAAATGGTATTCCCACCCTATTAATTATTATATCATTATTTTACATTTTTTGCAAACTTATTATCACGTTTTACAGTATTACTCCAACAACTTTCCATCTTCTTCTACCCAATTTTCTATCGATAAATAACTATAGGTATGCGTTTAAATCATCGCTATAAATTATCTGGTATTTGAGAATAGTTCAAGAAGCTTTGTTTTTAAAGTACAAATAGGAATGTTCTAAAATTTTTAATATCTTTCCAAAACTTTTTCTTGACATATCCCATCGTCGGTGATAGATATAATACATTCTGAATGAGGATTCATTCAGAATGCTATGAGAGGGCTGTCGTATATTTCTGGGGGGGTTGCTGAAATTGGGGAGGTGGGAGTTGGTGGAACTACTGGGATTGGGTTGTTATGGTAGCAGGGGTTGATTGGTGGGGTTGGGTACAACGATGGGGGAGATTAAATATCACACAAATATCAAATCTGATTGAAATATTTAATTCTAAAAGATAATTCTAAAAGTAATTTTAAAAGTTAATTGTAATAGCTAACAGTAATAGTTTAACAGTAACAAGGGAGACGATTATGGCAAACCCAATAGTTGATATGAGAGACGCACGCTTTGTCCTCTTCGAGCAGCTCGGAATCGATAAGCTCACAGAGAAAGACAAGTTCAAGGATCATTCCGCCGATTTATTTAACATGGTCCTGGACGAAGCGGAAAAATTCGCAGTAAAAGAAATTTTACCCCACCTTGAAGAAAGCGACAAGGTAGGATCCACCTACAACCCCGAAACCTACGAGGTCACAACACCTCCAAGCTTTAAAAAAGCCATGGAAGCCTACAAAGAAGGTGGTTGGCTGGCAATGTCGGAAGACCCGGAATATGGCGGGCAGGGTTTTCCCTATTCTCTTTACATCGCAGTTACCGAGATTTTTATCGGCGCAAATTTTGCCTTCAACAGCTTTGCGGGCCTGACCCACGGTGCAGCAAGGATGATCGAGGTCTTCGGCGACGATGAACAAAAAAAGCTCTACCTCGAAAAGATGTATTACGGCGACTGGATGGGAACAATGTGCCTTACCGAACCCTGGGCCGGCTCCGACGTAGGGGCACTAAAAACAAAGGCTACAAAAAACGACGACGGCTCATATTCCATCGTCGGGACAAAAACCTTCATCACATGTGGCGATCACGACCTTTCAGACAACATCATCCACATGGTCCTTGCCAGAATTGATGGGGACCCACCGGGAACCAAGGGAATATCAATCTTCATCGTCCCAAAAGTTGTCCCGAACGAGGACGGCTCCCTGGGCGAAAATAACGATCTCTATTGCAGCGGCATCGAAGAAAAAATGGGAATCCACGGATCACCCACTGCAACGCTAAACTTCGGCGATAATGGAAAATGTGTCGGGTATCTTCTGGGTCAGCAGACCAAGGGAATGCGCATCATGTTTACCATGATGAACGAGGAAAGGCTCTTTGTGGGACTACAAGGTCTGGCAGCGAGTTCAGCGGCATACCTCCATGCAGTTCAGTACGCAAAAGAGCGCGTACAAGGGGCTCACTATACAAAGATGCAAGAAAAAGGCTCCCCCAGCGTTCCGATAATCCAACACCCGGACATCAGAAGAACACTCACTCGCATCAAAGCTTACGTCGATGGGATGCGCGGACTTTCATACTACCTCGGTTACGCCATCGACTGCGTTGAGACTACAGAAGGTCAAGAAAAGGAGCGTTGGCAGGCACTTTTAGACATCCTCATACCTGTCTGCAAGGGATACCAGACCGACATCGTGTGGGATCTCACGGGACAGGCCATTCAGGTCTACGGCGGATACGGATTTATCAAGGAATATCCTGTCGAGCAGTTCGCAAGAGATTCAAAAATCGCGTCCCTCTACGAAGGAACAAACGGCATTCAGGCCATGGACTTTACCTTCAGAAAAACCCTCATGAACGGCATGGTCATGTTCGGCCACTTCAAAGATGAGGTAGGAAAAGCCATCGCCGATGCAAAAAAGATTGATGCGCTAAAGGGCTATGCAGCAGAGGTTGAAAAAACACTTGGTGGACTCGAAGAGGCCTTCGCATTCCAGCAGGATTTGATGGGCAAGGGGAAGATGGGCCTCATCTTCGGAAATGCCTGCGGACTTATGGAAGTGATGGGCGACCTCGTGATGGGATGGCAGCTCCTCTGGCAGTCGGTCATCGCCTACCCAAAACTCCAAGAACTGACCGGAGGCGCCACCGGCGACGATCTAAAGGCCAAAGTAAAAGAGAGCACCGAAGCAGCATTTTACGCCGGGAAACTCAGCGCCGCGGGGTATTTCCTCGGCAACCTCCTTGCCAGAACATCGGGCAAGATTGATGCATTAAAAACCGAAGAAGACGGTTACCTCGAAATCGCCGACGAGAGCTTCTGCTCATAGCACCGGCGAGTGTGTTGCTGCCAAATTGATTTCAGAAACAAAAAAGGGGCTCCGAAATTTTCGGAGTCCCTTTTTATTTGACCAGAGGCCGAGAGCACATTTTCATCTACTCAATAACCTCTCTCCTCTGGCAAGCGGACCAGTCGACCAGTTGATAATTTACAAGCGCCACCTACCCAATCAATCCTCTGTGTGAACTGTCAACACCGGACACCTCGAGAGTCTAACCCCGTTCTCCGTCACCGCGCCAAGGATTAAACGTCTAAATCCCGGCTCCCCGTGTGTCCCAATAATGCTGAGATCGGCACGCTTATCAGTGGCGGTCTCGACAATCTCCTCTGCAGCCCTCCCCTGCCCAATAATCAACTCCGGGGAAATCTTCCCCTTTATTTTATCACTGACTATTGTCTCCAGCGTAATAAACGCCATCTCCTCCAACATTTTTTGGTAGAGGGTGATATCAATTGTGGGGTTTGTTGGTAAAGCCGGTAAACTCGGCACCTTTTCGACGATGTGCAGCACCATCAGCTGCGCCTCAAATTTTTCGGCAAACTCGCCTCCCGCTATCAGCGCTTTAAAGGATGGATCGCTAAAATCGGTAGTACACAAAATTTTCTTTATCGGAAACATTAAGCACCTCCATTACAACGTGAACTTGACACTAAACATAGTAGCTCAATCAATTCTACAACT
>JAUWME010000063.1 GCA_030613285.1 Candidatus Zymogenus sp.
ATAGAAATTCCCACGCCCCCTGATCTCCTCATCATTCGTATCAGACATAAAAAACTTCAACGCCCCAAAGACATTAGTAGCATCAAGATAGACATTCTTGTAACGCTGCGCCAACAGATTTGCATCATCAAACCGGGGAAAGAGGCAATGGGAAAGTACCAACGGAAGGTTCGGAAATTTGTCAAGGATCTTCATAAGGTCTTCCGAAGGCATCTTCATTTGATAGAACTCATCAAACCCGGTGTGAAGCACCACCGGCCTTTCATATTCCTCCATAAGCTTATAGACAGAGAACATCTTCTCATCAGCAGGGTCAAATTTTTGGACAAACGGGTGAAATTTTAAACCGACAAAGCCGTAATTCTCAATACACTTTTTCACCACACTCTTTTTGTCCCTCGTATCAAAATGGAGAGAACCAAAAGGGGCAACCACATCAATATTCTGAGACAGCTCGAAATTGAACTCATTTAGGGAATCGGTCTCCTCTTCCTTTAGAGGATAGACATAATTAAAAAAAAAGGAGATCCTATTTTCCCGAAGATCACTCAAAATCCCCTCCCCATCAATATTTGTATCCACCGGATGCTCCGGAAATGCCCTCCTAATCCACCTCACAAGCCCCCCAAGCCTCACCTTCGGCAGAAGATGAATATGGGCATCAATTATCACATCAGGTGCAGTCATGATGTTTTTGCTCCCTTTGATCGAGTTACTCTTATCTCTGTACCCTCTTCAACATCAGTAAAAACCTTCGCACTACCCAACACTTTTCCAAAAACATTAACATTGCTGGCCGCCCTTATCTCGTCTCCACGGCTCGACGGCGTCTTCCCAAAAAAGATACAAAAGGCCTTACCCGTGGGCCAATATCCCAACTCCCCATCGTCTAAGACATCCCTCGCATCTTCTGACTCATCAACTCTCACAGGAATCGAAAAATAGACTTCTTCCCCCCATCTGTTTACAGTTCCAACGATAGGCAAACTTTCAAAGATTGCCTTTCCCGTTTCATTCAAAAACACCTCAGCCTCAACCTCAACATCCCCAGCCGTTATCAAGATTTTCTCTTCCATGCTTTTCTCCCACGAGTTATTAAAAAACAAACTCTTCAACAACAAACCTAAAAACGCAACGTTCCTGCAACTAATGTAAAAGTCTACGTTTATATAAGCCCGTTTGTCAAGCAGATTGTACACCTTATTTGTTCCTTACTCCTTAATTTTTTATTCTTTCACAGTTTCCTCTTGACTTCCCTTTCTTTTTTTGGTCTAATACCAACAGCATTCCGTAAATTGCTGTCGCAGAAATTTGTGGGGTGGGGTTGTCGTATTTAGGGAGGGGTGGCATACAATTTAGTCAGAGAATCAGGAGGTTAGAGTCTTCTGGGGAGTTGGGAGATTATTAAGTCAGAGCATTGAGGGATTTGGGGGGGGCATATAATTTAATCAGAAAATCAGGAGGTTAGAATCTTCTGGGGGGATGGAATTATTAAGTTAGTGGGTGGCAGGGTTGCTGCAGGATTTCGGGGTTCTTTAGGTTGAGAGGTTGAGGGATTGTTTCTTCTTCACGTGCTCATTCGAGATTCTGTCAACATAAAAATACACTTTCTTGACTTCTTGGCTTCTTGATATTGGTGTTTTTGGCAGCAAAAACAGTATAAGTAAGTGAGATATCTGTAAAACAAGTTCAAAATACAAAATCTTTTTTAACCAAGGTCAATGGGATGTAAACACAAAATTACAAGACACAAAATCTTTTTTTTATTCTTGCAAAGTGTCTGCAGAAAAGATCATCAAAACAATAGGAATTATCACTGGTGGGAGATTTGCAGAAGAGATAGGCAAAACGACACCTCAAGGTCAAAACAGCAGTTCGAAAATTGCAAAAATAGTAAAGAAAAGTCGGTTTTTTCCACAACTGTTAGGAACTTTGTGGATAACCCGGCTTTTTTTTTCGTAAATCCCTGTTTTCCTTAGCTTATCTGTTTTGTCCACACATCTATAAAAAGTAACTGTTTGATATTAT
This sequence comes from Candidatus Zymogenus sp., assembly GCA_030613285.1. GTDB lineage: Bacteria > Desulfobacterota > Zymogenia > Zymogenales > Zymogenaceae > Zymogenus. Next base: position 2,029 of record JAUWME010000063.1, read on the forward strand.
TTATAAAATAGCATATTCGGGTGAAAGACCATGGAAATATGGAATAGTGCCATTGGAACACTAAAAAAGAAGGTACCTGAAAGCACTTTTGATCTTTGGTTCAAATCTATGCATTTTGTTGAAATAAAGAACAACTGTGTTTTTGTTGAAGTACCAAACAAGTTTTTCAAAGACTGGATAAGTGAAAATTATATGTCCATCATTATGGACGCCGTTAACTCTGTCGGTAAAAAAAAGAACAGGAACTTTGATGTAGAACTTGTTGTTATGGAAAGCGATCTTTTACAAACTAAAGAACACGCTAAAATAGAACTAAAAACTCCATCTAAAAGAGAAGATGATTACATCTGGCGACACAAACTCAGGCCAGAATATACCATTTCAAACTTTGTTAAAGGACCCTCAAATGAGTTCGTAAAGGCTGCTTGCGAAAAAGTTATAGAAAACCCCGCAAGGGAATATAATCCTCTCTTTATTTATGGAGGTGTGGGCCTCGGTAAAACACATTTATTAAATGCTATCGGACACGGAATCCTTGACAAAAATAAAGGAGCCAGGGTCTGTTATATAACTTCAGAGGAATTCGTAAACGAGTTGGTCAAATCAATCAGATATGAGAAGATGGAGGATTTCAGGAAGAAATATCGAAGCATGGACATTCTCCTCGTTGATGATATCCAGTTTTTTGCTGGCAAAAAACAAACCCAAGAGGAGTTTTTTCATACTTTCAACACCCTCTATGAAAACCAAAAACAGATTGTTCTAACCAGCGATAAGATAACTAAAGAAATTGCCGGCCTCGAAGAAAGACTGCGATCCCGTTTCGAATGGGGACTTATTGCAGATATAGATTATCCAGACACTGAACATATTGTGGCTATTTTAAAAGAAAAAGCAGAAAAAACCCACTCCCTTAAACTTGACGATGACCTTGCTTTTTTCTTGGCTTCAATCATAAACTCCAAACCAAATATTAGGGAACTTGAAGGAATGCTGACCCGACTAATCGCCGAAGCCTCCCTTGACGGTAAGGATATAAATATTGAATTTGCTAGAAATGCGCTAAAAACTTTTATTAGAAATAAAGACAATCCTGAAAGCATTGAAAATATTCAAAAAGAAGTCTGTAAATATTTTAAGATAAAAATTTCCGACATAAGATCAAAAAAACGCATTAAGTCTTTTTCCGAACCAAGACAAATAGCTATGTACCTTTGCAGAAAAATAAGTAAGGATTCCTATCCGGAAATAGGAAAAAAATTTGGGGGTAAGGATCATTCAACCGTAATTCACGCTGTTAAAAAAATAGAAAAAAGAATAAGTATAGATAAAGAATTCAAAAACATCATCTTTAAAATAGAAAATCAGATAAAATTGAGAGGATAAAAGGGACTGTTGGTAAAAGATCTTTATAGTTTTTTGAGAAGTCGGTAAAGTATGCATATTAAATTCGAAGATAAATTTTTTTTCTTACTATAAACTTAATATGAAGACATTTTTTTCTTTTTTAGCTGTTGGTAAATGTTGTAGATAGGTTGTTAATAAATCTAATGATTTTATGTTTTTTATAAATTTTATAAAAATTGCCTTTTTTTAACATATTATAAATGTTTTTAGATTCTTTTTAGGTTTAAAAAAACCTTCTTTTGTTATATACTTACAGAAAAATAAGGTTTTCTTTCAACAATCCACAAGACATAATACTACTAAAGCTTTAAAAAAAATAAAACAGTTTTTATAAGAGAACTTTAAAAGGGGTAATCATGGAATTTAAGATAAATCAAGAAGAGCTGCTAAAAGGACTTTCAAGAACTCAAAGTATAGTTGAAAAGAAAAACACAATAAAAATATTGTCTAATGTTCTGTTGAAATTGAGTGGAAAGAAACTAACTATCGAGGCAACAGATCTTGATGTGGGAATTAGAGGAAGTTACAACGCCGAAGTCATCTCCGAAGGTGGTGTTACCGTTGATGCAAAAACACTTTTTGAAGTAGTTAAACAGATTCCAGAGGGAACATCCATTCATTGTAAAATGAAGGAAAACTATTGGTTGGAGCTTTTGGCTGGAAGATCTGTTTTTAATCTAGTGGGTCTTTCCATGGATGATTATCCAGAAGTACCATCGTTTGAAGGTGATGCACAGTGGAAAATAGAGCCAGATGTCCTAAAAAGCATGATCGATAAAACTATATTTTCGGTTTCCCATGAGGATATGCGTTATAATCTATCAGGTGTCTATATGGAAATGTTGGAAGAAGGCAGTAGAAAAAAATTAAGGATGGTTGCCACAGATGGACACAGACTTTCTTTGGTTGATACTGACATAGATGGTGATTTTCCTCTCTCAAAAGGAGTTGGAGTAATTGTGCCAAGAAAAGGCTTGATGGAGATAAGAAAAATATTGGACGAAGATGATGATACTGTTGGAATGAGGCTTGAAGATAATAGTCTAATGATAAAAAAGGGAAACGTAAATCTTGTGATGAGACTTGTGGATGGAACTTTTCCAGACTATAAGCAGGTAATTCCAAAAAGCAGTGATAAATCATTAGTCTTTTCAACAGAAGAATTTGCCAGAACATTGAGAAGAGTCTCAGTTGTTTCCACAGACCGTATAAAGATGGTAAAGTTTCATATCTCAACAAATTTAGTGGAAGTTTCTTCAGAGAGTCCAGATATGGGAACGGCTAAAGAAGAAATCTCGGTTCAATACTCCGGAGATGAATTAGAAATAGGGTTTAATGTAAATTACATGCTCGATATTTTAAATGTTGTAGAAGAGGAAAAAATTAAGTTGATGTTTTTGGATGAATCAAGTCCAGGAGAAATTAGGCCACTTGAAGACAAAAATTACTTTTTCATAATTATGCCGATGAAAATTTAGTTTTTAGTTTAATTTAAAGAAAAATTGTGATATAATTATTTAGTTTAGCGCCAAGCAAGCAGTTAAATTAAACTTAATTTCATGGAGATTATGACTAAATACAACGCAGATACAATAAAAGTTTTGGAGGGGTTCGAGGCCGTTAGGAAGAGACCAGCTATGTACATCGGATCTACGGGATCGTCGGGACTCCACCATCTTGTCTATGAGGTGGTAGATAACGCTATTGATGAGGCAATGGCAGGGTATTGCACTAAGATAAAGGTATTTATACACATCGATAATTCCATTACGGTGATAGATAATGGCAGAGGAATCCCCGTAGATATGCATAAGACAGAGAAAAGACCAGCAGCAGAAGTCGTAATGACAACTCTTCATGCGGGAGGTAAGTTTGATAATGAGACGTACAAATATTCTGGTGGGCTTCACGGAGTTGGAGTAAGCGTTGTAAATGCACTTTCAAAAGAACTTGACATGGAGATAAAGAGAGACGGGAAGGTCTATTCTCAAAAGTATGTTATGGGAAAACCATTGGCAGATTTGAAAGAGATAGGAACGACAAAAAGGCGAGGCACCAAGATAAAGTTTAAACCAGACGATCTGATCTTTGAAGAGTTGGAATATTCCTTTGATATTTTATCCGAGAGACTAAGAGAGCTGGCATTTCTGACCAAGGGAATAAAGATAGATATTTATGATGAGCGAAACGGAAAAGAAAACGAGTTTATGTATAAAGGTGGGATTGTCTCATTTGTCGAGCATCTAAATCGAAACAAAAAGCCGTTACACCCAAAGCCCATCTATCTTGAGATGGATAAAGACGGCGTTTATATGGAATGCGCCATCCAATACAACGATTCCTACAAAGAGAGTATGTTCTCTTTTGTCAACAATATTCATACCAGAGAGGGGGGAACCCACGTAGTTGGTTTTCGCTCTGCATTAACCAGAACAATCAATAGTTACGGTCAAGCTAACAAATTGCTGAAAACTCTTAAGGATAATCTTACAGGAGACGATGTTCGGGAAGGCATGACGGCGGTGCTTTCAATAAAAATTAGAAACCCCCAGTTCGAAGGACAAACAAAGGGAAAGTTGGGAAATTCTGAAATCAAGGGAATTATGGAGACGATGATAAATGAGAAACTCTCATCTTACCTTGAAGAAAATCCCACTATAGCAAGAAAGGTTCTAAAAAAAGGGGTGGAGGCTGCCCAGGCCAGAGAAGCCGCAAAAAAGGCCAAAGAGCTGACCAGAAGAAAAGGCGCCCTCGAATCGTCATCACTTCCGGGAAAACTTGCCGATTGTCAGGAGACAGACCCCGCATTAAGTGAAATATACATTGTTGAGGGGGATAGCGCTGGCGGCTCCGCAAAAAGCGGCAGGGATAGGAGAAATCAGGCCATTCTTCCCCTGAAGGGGAAGATATTGAATGTAGAAAAAGCGCGGTTTGACAAGATGCTTTCATCAGAGGAGATAAAAACAATTATTACTGCCCTTGGCACAGGGATAGGCCCGGGAGACTTTGATATTTCAAAGTTACGGTATCATAAAATAATCATTATGACAGACGCCGATGTGGACGGATCACACATAAGAACTCTCCTTTTGACCTTCTTTTATAGACACATGACAGAGGTTATAGATCGGGGATATATGTACATTGCCCAACCGCCTTTGTTTCGTGTAAAAAAGGGTAAGGCTGAAAGTTACATTAAAGATGAACAAGAGCTCGAATCATATCTCCTTGATCTTGGAGTAGAAAACACAAAATTGATAACAAAAGATGGAAAATCAGTTTCAGGAAAACGTCTAATAAATATTATCGAAAAAATGATGCGCTTTGAAAAAATCATAGATCGGATTGATAGAAGAAAGATGGACAAAGAGCTTGTAAGGGCATTTGTTATTGAAGAGACGCTTGTGGAAGAAAGCCTTAGAAAGAAAAATAGGAAGGTACTGAAAAAAATTCTCTCTAATATAGAGACATATATAAAAAATATAGAAATCAATTACGGTTCAGTGGAATTTGAGATAGGTGAGGATACGGAACATGAGGGAACACAGATAGTTTGTAAAACAAGTCAAAATGGGAGCACAAGAAGTTCAATTTTTGATCTGGAGTTTTTGTCTTCTCCAGAGTTCAAGGAGTTGAGGAGGTTAACCGAAGAATTGGAAAATATCGGAAATGCGCCTTACAAGATAGAAAATGGTGATGTTAAACTTGAGCTTGAAAATTTTGAAGATGTCATAGCTTTTCTGATGGGACAAGGAAAGAAGGGACAGTCCATTCAAAGATACAAGGGATTGGGAGAGATGAATCCGGAACAATTGTGGGAAACAACAATGGATCCGGAAAGGCGGACGCTGGTAAAAGTTAATGTTGAAGATTCTGTTGAGGCTGACGAAATTTTCAACATCCTCATGGGAGATCAAGTAGATTTACGACGGAATTTTATAGAAAAACATGCCCTGGAAGTAAAAAATCTCGATATATAAATGAGAAAATAAATGAAAAAGCTAATTGCAATATTGGCAATAATCTTCTTCTTGCCAATATTTCTTCAAGCGCAAGAGATTTATAAAACGTATGATGAGGATGGTGTCCCAAAGTTTACAGATAGAGGCGCTGATGGAGATAAAGTTGAGATGGAAAATTATGATAGTTATGATTCTTCTGAGAGTGAAGACGCTGCCATATATCTCGCTCGCAAAGCTGTTCTTCTTGCAGAAGACAAGGATTTTGATGGTGCAATTCTTTTTGCGACTAAATCGATTAACATAAATCCAAATTGGGAAGTACCTTATGTCATTAGTGGATTTTCTTATGCATCTATTGCTTTAGAGAAAATACTTGCAAAAAAAGGTAAAGCTCATCCATATAGAACTTTAGCAAGAATCGATTTCGAAAAGGCTTGTAAAATGGGAAGCAGTAAAGCATGTTCTGCTTTAATAGAGTTTAAGGATTTGCTCTATTTTTAAAAGGAAAAAATGTATCTGAGATCAGAAACGTGGTTTGATGTTGAGGGGGGTCGGCAGCTCTGCAAGATAAAAATTTTTTGTTCTTAATTCAGTCGATAGTTTGCTGAATTATTTCTCTGAAAGGTTGGAAAGGAAATGTCGTTGTGAGGAGGGTGTCCTCATATTAGTGGACGAATAATGACGCGAACCCGCCATATTTAACACCAAGTTAATAATAAGAACAGCAGTTGCTTTTCAACGAAGTTTTTTCTTGGTTTAGGTGTTCAAAGATGACCGTTTTATTTGTACACAATACGGTTTTATCGTTTATAAAAAGATTCTTTCTTAAGCTTTAAGCTATTTTATTTAGAAAGGTTTTGGGGTAATTAATGGGTAGTCAGAAGTTACAGACAACCATAAACATTGAAGACGAGATGAAGCGTTCCTACATCGATTATGCCATGAGCGTAATCATCGGACGAGCCATTCCAGACGTCAGGGACGGCCTAAAGCCTGTTCACCGCAGGATTCTCTATGGAATGTACGATCTCAAAAATTTCCATGATCAAACCCCCAAAAAGTCGGCAAGGGTTGTTGGAAATGTCATCGGCAAATACCACCCCCACGGTGATTCTGCTGTCTACGATGCCCTTGTCAGAATGGCCCAAGACTTCAGCATGAGACATATGCTGATAACAGGTCAGGGGAATTTTGGTTCCGTCGATGGAGATCCCCCGGCAGCAATGAGATATACCGAAGTAAGGATGGCAAAACTTTCTGCGTTTATGTTAGAAGACATTGAAAAAGACACTGTCGATTTTTTTCCGAACTACGATGAGACCACAGAAGAGCCGTCTGTGCTTCCTGCAAGGTTTCCAAACCTCCTCCTAAACGGCACCGCAGGAATTGCCGTTGGGATGGCAACGAACATCCCACCCCACAATCTTGGAGAGCTGATAGACGGAATCTTTGCCATTATCAAAGACCCTGAAAT
>JAUWME010000318.1 GCA_030613285.1 Candidatus Zymogenus sp.
CTTGAAAAAAAGGGGTTTCCCATAGTCAGGATTACTCTCTCAGACCTTTACGATCTGGGGGGGCAGCTCTTTCTCTGGGAGATGGCCGTTGCCATCTCCGGACATTTCCTTGGGATCAACCCCTTCGACCAGCCGGACGTGGAATCTGCCAAGGCGCTGGCAAAGGAGGCCGCGGCCCGGTACAAAGAGGAGGGCAGCCTTCCCACCTAACCCCCTACCCTCACCTTTGGGGAAATAAAAGTATACGGCGGTAAACCCACCGATGACCCAGAGGAGGCGCTGATCTCATTTTTTGCGAAGGCCAAACCCGGCGCTTACGTCGCATTGATGGCCTACCTTACACCGGGAAGCGAGACCACCAAAAAGATGTCGTTGTTTCGTGAAAAAATTAGAGACCGCTTTGGATTTGCCACCACATTCGGCTACGGCCCCCGCTTTTTGCACTCCACCGGCCAGCTCCACAAGGGAGACGGTGGCAATGGACTCTTCATCCAGTTTACGGCAGACGGCGAAGTTGATGTCCCAATACCGGATAAGGCGGGAGATAGTAAATCTTCCATGACCTTTGGTGTCTTGAAGACAACCCAGGCGATGGGTGATCGAAAGGCCCTCGTCAATAGTGGGCGGAAGGTAATCCGATTCCACCTTGGAAAGGATATTGAAGGTGACCTCAACCTCCTCTTGAAGGCAATCTGAAGTCTTCAAAGCAGATATCAGCTATAGATATGGTCGTTTAGTTGATAATGTAGAAACGACAATTTTAGATTCTGTCAAATCAACTTTTTCTCCCATATTCTTAATTTTATTGCTCAATAGTGCATAAAACAACATCTTTACTTCTTTGTTTCCAAAAATAATCGTTGCAAGTCAGTATTAGCTGGAAATATTCTGACAATTTTAATAGAATTGGATAGGTTCTTTTGAAATTCATTTATTTAAGTGGAGGTCTAAAGATGGACGGAAAAAAGATTGATGATGCTAAAATCGCCACGGATTATCTGAAGAGTGGCGGAGTATCCCGGAGGGATGTTCTCAAAGGTATGGGGCTTATATCATCGGCGGGGATTATTAGCACGGCGTTTCCTAATCTCTTGTTCGCTGCCACCGGAGAGATAACCAAGTACGACAAAGGCTATCGCTTCGACAAAAACGGCTGGGTCTATATCCACATAGAAGGGGATGCCACCGAGAGGGGTTTTCAGCACGGGTTTCTTTTGGCTCCGGAGTTGAAGGAAGTTTTAAGAATTATGAAGCACCTTACTCTTATTGGCACAGGCAAGGAGTGGGAATTCTTTGTAGAGGAGGCTAATAATATATACGGCCCCCATATGGAAAAAGAATATCTCGACGAGATAAAGGGTATTGCAAGAGGCGCCAACGAGGCCGGGGTCGACATCACCTGGCAGGAGGTCATGTTATGGAACGGCTATTTTGAGCTTCTCGGCTACTGGTGGCCATCCGTCGTTCCAAAATTGAAGTACGATACCGGATTTCATTCCACGAAAGAACACTGCAGCGCATTTATTGCAACGGGTTCGGTTACCGGGAGTGGCGGGGTCGTCATGGCACACACCTCCTGGGATGAATTCTCCAGCGGGCAGTTCTTAAATGTCATTCTTGATATAAAACCGAAAAATGGTAATCCCATCTTCATGCAGTCGATGCCCGGATATATCCACAGTATGGCCGACTTTTTTATTACTGGTGCAGGAATAATGGGCACCGAGACCACCCTCGCCGGTTTCAACGAGTACAATGCAAAAAAAGCCCCCGAATTTATCCGTGTCAGAAAGGCAATGCAGTACGCCAAAGACATGGACGAATTCGTTGATATTATGAAGGAAGACAGTAGCGGCGGCTACGCAAACTCATGGCTTTTGGCAGATAGACAAACGGGTGAAATCATGCGGTTTGAGCTGGGGTTGGAATTCTCGGATGTACAGCGGACAAAAGACGGCTACTTCATAGGATTTAATGCCCCCTATAGCCCCCAGATAAGGAACCTCGAGTCCTTAGATACCCACTTCACAGACATACGAGTCCCTGAAGGGGCCCGCATGGTGCGCCTGCCCCAGCTTATGGAAAAGTACCATGGAAAGATCGATGTGGAAATAGGGAAAAAAATCATGGCCGACCACTATGACGTCTACCTCAAGAAGGACAACAACCCCTGCTCCCGAACGGTGGAGGGACACTACGAGCTCGATGACATGGCGTACATGTTCCAGCCACGCAGGCCCCCCTTCATGCCCATGGGCGCCGTGGACGGAAAGGTGATGGATTCTGACATGGCAAAGGAGACTACCTTCTGGGCAAGGTGGGGAAATTCATCGGGGATGCCCTTTGACGCAAAGGAGTTCCTTGAAGAACATATACAGTGGAGGTATCTGGACGGCTACCTGAAGGACAGGCCCACCCAGCCGTGGACTCTTTTCACGTCCGGGATGAAGAAATAGGGCACGATAGAAAACAAATAGTTCTTGACACTAAACTACGGTTGTCATTAAGGTCGATGACTAACTTGTAATAATTTTAAGGAGGTTATTTTGAAGAAAAAAACACTTTTGTGCATTATTGCCGTGTGCGCATTCTTCATCCTGGGAAGCGTCATGGTGATGGCCGAGGAATCAGAGATTCCTAACATTATCGGAACTTGGAAGGGAACAGGGGAAGTGATAACGGATGTGAAGGGGAAAAATCCGGTAGCTCATAAAGATGATACCGCTCCCAAACCCCGGGCTTGGACCTTTATCATAGACAAACAGGACGGGCGTACTTTCTCCGGAACACGCACATCTTCCGTGGCGAGCGAGAAGGTAATCGGGGTCATCAGTTATGATAACAAGTCGCTTTACATGGTCGATGAAGACGGGTCAATTTTCGCACGGTTGCTCTCGGAAAATCAGATGGAATTAGTCTATTTGGAGATTATTCCCGGCAATTCAAGAGTAGTTGCAATACAACTTCTTACGAAGGAAAAGTGAGAGGTCGAGCTTTCTTGAGCATTGCGATTTTGTTGGCTTCGATAACTCACAGGTAAAATAAGGGGGGGGAAGTCCCCCCCTTGTTAAAGAGACGTTATTATTTGAACCTCTGCCCCCTGCTACAAAATATTACTGCTTTTACTCTATTACAATATTACCTCCGCCTACGTCTTTCTTATAAACTCCAAAGGACGAATCTCCTTTAATGTTATTGCCTCCGAAGGACATGTCTGGACACAGAGGCCGCACCCGTAACACTTTTCGAGGTCGAAGGCGGCAATTTCGTCAACCTCAATGGCATGAAACTGACACCGATCTTCACACTCGCCGCAGCCACTGCAAAGCTCGGCATTAAACTCCACCTGAAAGCGGGATGGGGAGGAGGCGTCCTTGTAGCCTAATTCATTTAAGAGAAAAAGCCCCGTGCAGCAGCATGAACAGCAGTTGCACATAAGCATATCGTCCTTGATGTTGTTTCTGACCATGTGGACAAGCCCCGCCTCTTCTGCCTCCCCAATCCGCTTCAATGCCTCTTCATTGGTCAGCTTTTCGCCTATCCCCCTGTTGATGACCGCCTCGGCAAAACCATTTGTCTGCATACACACGGCGGACTCAGGAGCGGGACAGTCCTCGCCTTTCCCAACAGCCTTGGCAATGGTTCGGCATGGGCACGGGATCGCCGTGATAATTGTGGCATCCTTAAATATCTTCCGGGCAGAATCGGCGTCCAACACCTGACTTTTAGATTCAACCGTCTCCTCAATTGGAACTACCCGAAGTATGGGAGGAATTTTAAGCTCTTCAAGGATGGGAATAAATTTCGGCATCTCTTCTTTAACCAGCTTTTCCCAGAGCTCAATGACCCGTTTGGGAAATTCTGGGACTATAAC
>JAUWME010000397.1 GCA_030613285.1 Candidatus Zymogenus sp.
GACTCCGGGGTGGAGATGAGAAATGAGAGAGTGGCACCACGGGTGGCGCCCTGTTTTCTGAGGGAGACGGCCGCCGGTAAAACACCACAAGAGCAGAGGGGAATGGGAATACCAAAAAGGGACGCCAAAAAGACAGAGCGTATTTTGCCCTTTCCAAAATGTTTGTACACCGTCTCGTGGTTTATAAAGATATAGAGCAGCCCTGCAATGAGGGAGCCGAAAATGACGTAGGGAGCGGCTTCTTTGAGTATCCACCATGTAGAGCCACCGATTCCAATTACCATTTCCAATATCATAACAGATTCTCCTTTAATCTTTTACAAAGTCCGTGATTGTTGAGTTGACTCTTTCGGATTTCTCTTTTCGAGGCATATGTCTCGCTTTGGGAATGATTTCAACCTTAACGTCTTTTATCTCTTTAGAGAACAATTGGGCGCGCTTAACGGAGATAAGATTACCCTCGGCGCCCCAGATAACAAGTGTTGGTACTTTTACCAAAAATCGGGCAATCGCCAGAAATATAGTTGCGACTAATATATTTAGCTTGTGATGCATAAGCTAATATAGATAGTTTAGCCTAATTTTGTGGATGTGTCAAGCTTTTTTTGAAAGATTTTTAGAAATATTTGCTTGGTAGTTTTGGCAATGAAAAGAGTTATTTGTCTGGGGTGGTTGTTGGAAACATTTTTCCCTATAATTTAAAAGGTTATGCAGAAAACGAAAATGGGAGGAACTATTTGTCCTCCCATCTTGCATCTTCAAATTTTACGCCCTTCCCTTTTACGGCCAATATTACTATTGCAACATTGCCAAACCGACCAATGGATTTGTCAGCAAAAATCCATGTAAAATAGCTACTTATTGGTCTCGTAGTCCATCAGGATAAGGCCGACAAAATCGATTGTCTCTCGTTTGTAACCCTCCCTTTGGGCTATGATGTCAAGGGCAATAGTTGCGACATCTTCCAGACGGGGAATGACGGTGGTCTTTTCCCGTTTATCGACCGATTTTAGGTAGTGCTTGCAGGTGTCGCAGACGTAGACGCGGTGAATCTCGTTATCTTCTGCGTGAAAATATTGAAGTTTCTGCTGGTCGTCTTCTCCGCAGTGGGTGCAGACAAGCCTCCGAAAATTCCAAGTTTGGGCACAGCGACTGCAATATAGAAAGAGTCGGTTTTCGTCACCTTCAATTGCAGAAATGTTAGGCATTGCCCCGCAAATGGGACAGTAAGACTCTTCCCAAAGATGAAGGTTTTTGGGGGGTGGGTCGGATTTTTTAATACCATCAATGATGGGAAGGAGGGCCTCCCCTGCGGCAAACAAAGTTATTGGTTTTGAATGGGTGAATTCTTTTGGGAAGTTGTATTGACCCATCAACACCCCTTCAATGAGTTTTTTAAACAACTTTTCTTTTTCAAAAAAAGCGACGATGTCAGATGCCCCATTTTTATCTTCGGCAATGAGGATTTCTACAATCTCATTAAACCGTTTGTGAAGGGGACTGATATCTTTTGGGACTAATCTTTTATCTATAACTGGAAAACCTTCATCGAGTTTTTCCCAGCTGATGTTTTCTGAGTTGGGAGAGATTTCTTCAAATGATATCTCAGTGAGTTTAGTGAGGAGATCCAGGGCTTCTGTAAGCTCCGGGTGTTCACCCCTTGCCTTTTTTATGGCGCTCGCTATCTTTTTACTATCTTCTTTGTTTTTCATGGTAGTATTATATTTTTAAATCTGATTAAATAATAAAAATAGAGGGCGGTAAAAACCGCCCTCTATTTATGGTACGTGTTTTTCCTGATGATGTTTTTTCTTTTAAGCTTTCTTCTTTGAACCGACTTCTTTGTACCAACCCGTCATATGGGTTTTTGCCCATGCTTCTGTTACCTTGCCGTCAAGGACAGCATCAATGGATCCTGAGGTTCCAATGGTTCCAAGGTAGATATGTACCATGGCAAAACCACCCAGTACCATTACGCCAAAGGCATGAAGCACCATCATCCATCTTAGCAAGCCTGTGCCTAAACTATCCATACCGAGCCACAGAATCAACCCAGTTACAACCATGACAAGGCCATAGAGTGCAACGGTGATGAAGAATACCTTTTGACCCGCGTTGAATTTGTAAGGATCGGGAAGCTTTGCGTCCCAGAGATACCCGCCTGCGCCCTTCATCCAAAGGATATCTTCCTCGTTTATCGATCCAGCATCTTTTCTCCAGATCGAGATTGCATAGAAAAGGGCAATGGTGAAGATCAATCCCAATACGATATGGATTGTGATCATGGTGTTGTATCCACCAAAGATCAATGCCACAGGTTCAAAAGAACGAAATGCTAATGCCAACCCCGTAATTACCAACAGGAGGCATGAAATAGCTAAAAACCAGTGGATAACCCTTTCTGTGGGTGTGGTAACTATTACTTTTTTATCAGCCATGTTAACCCTCCTCTCCTTTAGGCCGTTTCGGGCCTTTGATTACGAAATGGAGCAGAGCAGCACCTATGACCGCCCCTATAGTAAAGAGCCCCAGAGGTTTGGCGACGCCTTTCCACAGTTTGACAGAAAGGGGTACGCTTGGCGATTTGACCAATTCGTCGTAATAGCCCTCTTCTTCGGTAAGGACATACATGACGTGGGTTCCCTCGACGTATTTATCGCCGTAGAGGGATGCGTTTTCATATCCCGATTCAACGAGTTCAGCTACCCTTTTGTCGCCTTTTTCAATCATATCCTCTTTGGTGCCCCAGGAAAGGGTGCCTGTGGGACAGGCTTTTACACAAGCAGGAGTTAGATTGTTTGATGTCCTGTCGCTGCAAAGGCTGCATTTGTAAGTCTTCTCCGATTCGGAGTCGTATCTTGGGATGCTGAATGGACATGCTATGACGCAATATTTACATCCAATGCAGCGGGCTTCGTGGAGCATTACTGCTCCAGTTGGCCCGTAGGTTAAGGCACCCGAAGGGCAGACCCTGACACAGGAGGCGTCGGTGCAGTGCATACAACCGTCTTTTCTGAAAGACCATGTTATTTTGTCATCGAT
>JAUWME010000351.1 GCA_030613285.1 Candidatus Zymogenus sp.
CTAATTTCTGATTTTCAATTTACATTTTTCAATATTTTATTGGAGAATCCTATATGCTAAAAAGAAGGTCTTTTTGTAATGTCAGGGCAACTAATCTTATGGTCTCATTTTTGGGGATTTTATTTTTCCTGACAGCTGTGGCCCCAGCTCCGGCGCGGACGGTCAAAGTACGGGTTATGGTGGTGAACATCAGCGCCCTGGGGAGTGGAGGCGAAATTACTGATGCCGATCTTCTTCGAATTGCGATGTTAGAAAACAGTGATAATAGAAAGCTCTTCCCCAAAATAGGGAACCTCACCCTGAAATTTGGAGGGGGAAATTTATCATATAGTCCGGGGGTTGCAATTGAAGCCAAGCCCCTCTCTTTTTCGGGAAATCTAAGACAGGAAATGAGGCTCGAATTTGTTTCCCTTGCAAACATCAAGGGGGCGGGAAAGTTTGACGTTGTTGTTGTTGGTTCCGACGGCTCGTTAAATAAATATGACAAAGAGATCGTAATCAACAAACTTGAACGGACGATAAAAAGTTACGCAGCAATCGAGGTTGGTAGAGGGGACGTGGTGCTTCTCTTTGTCCGAGATGTCAAAATAACCCAGTTTAATGGTGTTAGGGAGGAGGGGACAAGAAACGTACTTGGGTGAAAAAAGGGCAGTGCCCTGAGGTACAGGGAAGTTTACGATAAGAAGACAGGTACTTGGGTGATAAAGGGGAAAAAGTGCGGTGCTGGGCCAAAATCCAATTAAACACGCTAACTAAACACGCCAACAAACACACGATTTTAATATTACGGGGTTGTTGTTGAAAAGTTGGTTGTAAGATTCTTGCGGTGATGGGAAGGGTTTGGTGTCTATCAATGTAATACTGTGTTTTTGCCTGATCAATATTTTGGAGACTACTTCAGATGGATTCAACTTTGACATTTTAAAGGATACAGTAAGTATTTAATTGATACCCACTTTTTTTATGATGAATACTTCTACGCTATCTTATCTCAGCACTTCTCTTATCTTCCCTAAAAGTTTATCAATCAAAAAAGGTTTTCCAATAAAACCCTTTGCTCCCATTTCCATAAGCCCGTGGTGTTGATCTTCATCCGAATAACCACTAACAAGGAGAACTTTCATATCTCGATTGATATTGAGGATGTTTTCCAAAGTTTCAGCACAGCGAATATCCGGCATAATAATATCGAGGATAACAAGATCTACCAGATGTGGATTTTCTTTTAGTCTCTTCAGGCCCGCATTGCTGGAACTTTCTGTAAAAACCGTGTAACCTGCATCTTCAAGGACATTCTGAAGCATAACAAGAAGATATTTTTCATCATCGATTACAAGAATCGTTTCGGTGCCAGTCCCTTCCTCAAAGACCTGCTCCTCAATCCGCTCTGCCTCGGCCCTTGAGGCGGGAATATATATCACAATATTTGTTCCTTCATCTGGCGCACTTGATATGACAATATAACCTCCGTGGTTTTTTACGATGCCGTACACAACGCTCATCCCCAGCCCCGTGCCTCCTTTCTCCTTTCGTGTGGAAAAGTACGGCTCAAAAATCTTTTTTTGCGTATCTTCGTCCATCCCCACCCCTGTGTCAGAAAACTCAACACAGACGTAGCTTCCGGGTATGATTATAAAATCTCCTTGTTCAATATCTTCCACAACATTTTTCATAAATGTTCTGATCTTCAACGTACCGCCATCCGGCATGGCCTCTTTGGCGTTTATGGCAATGTTCATAACAACCTGATTCATCTGGGACATATCTCCCTCGATGTTCTTTAGGCTTTCATCTGTGTCAACAGTAATTTCCACTGTCTTCTCAAATGTTTTTGAAATTATATCGTGGACGTTTTTAATTACGGTGTTAATGTTGAAGGGTCTGATTTCAAGCTTTCCCTTCATTGAATATGCCAGTAGTTGTGATGTGAGTTCAGCGGCCCTGATGGAGGAATTTTCAATGGCGTTAAGTCCTGTGTAAAAGGAGTCACCCTTTTGAGACTTGGTTTTGAGAAAAGAGGCATATCCAAGAATTGCTTCAAGGATGTTGTTAAAGTCGGGGGCGATGCCGCCGGCGAGCGTTCCCACCGCCTTCATCTTTTGGTCAGTAACAAGCTGGTTCTGCATCTTCCTCATCTCGGTAATGTCTTGAATTGTCCCCATCATCCTTTGCGGGTTACCTTCAGAATCGTAAATAACGTCTCCGATGGAATGAACGTAAAAAATGGTTCCATCGGCATTCACTATACGATATTCATATTCGAACTTTTCCTTACGATTCTTAATATTCTCTATTTGGGAATTTACAACAAATTTCCTGTCGTTAGGGTGAATCAACTCTAAAAGTTTGTCGACGGAGGGTGTGAATGTTCCCGGCGTTTGGTTAAATATACGGCACATCTCATCCGACCAGTAGAAAATGTTAGTATCAATGTCTAAATCCCAGCTTCCAATGTGGGCGATGCTTTGCGCCTCACTAAGCCTCTCCTTGCTTTCCCTGATTTCTTTCTCGGCGAGCTTTCGGTCTGTTATGTCTCTCACAATTTCAATGGAGCATATTTCCCCGTCAGGCATGAGGATGGGAGACGAACGAACTTCCAAAAACGTGCCATCCTCCATCTCTGTTTCCCTCTTGAAAGTTTTTTTCTCTCTAATCGCCTTTACGGCGGTACAATGTTTGCACTGGGTCTTTCTGCCGTAAATCTCAAAACATTTCTTTCCCTCGTCCTTACCAAATTTCTCGATGGAACGCTGATTCTGGAAAACGACCTCAAATCTTTCGCTAATAATATCAATGGGGTCCACCATATAATTGATGATGTTTTCGCTGAACTCTTTAAGGTATTTTATCTCTTTTTCGGATTTGGCCCTTTCGGTAATATCCCTTATAGTCCCCTGAAATCCTACAATTTCATCCCCTTTCATGATCAAATTTACGTTCGTCTCGGTTATTATCTCTTCCCCGTTTTTCCTGATTGTTTTGTTCTTAAAATTATTAATAGGTTCACCAGTGCGAAATAGATGATTATACGCCGTGAAAAGATTATCTGCCTCCTTTTTTGATACAATTTTCCTATAATTAACACCAATTAGCTCTTCCCGATCGTAACCAAGCGCTTCCGCAAAGGCCCTGTTTACTGACGTAAAGTTTCCCCTCAAATCCTGAGTAAAGGCGCCATCTATGGAATTTTCAAAGAGGCTTCTCCATTTTTCCTCACTTTCGACAAGGGCTATTTCCGCCAGCTTTATCTCTGTAACGTCACGGGATATTCCAGCAAGCTTAGTCGGATTCCCCTCATGATCGCGCTCAACCACCCTTCCTCGATTTTGAACCCAGATGTACTTTCCCGATTTGGTCTTCAGCCGCTGCCTAACGTCATAAAAGGGAGCACGGTCTTCAAGGTGTTCAACCATTGCGTTGATTGCTTTTTCTTTGTCTTCGGGATGGACATTTTCATTCCACCAGTTAGTGTTATCTTCAATCTCTTCTTTGGTATATCCTACCATCTCGTAC
>JAUWME010000525.1 GCA_030613285.1 Candidatus Zymogenus sp.
GTTATAGAGAAAAAACGCATAATTCTACTATAATTATCTTTAATTGCTTGACAATTATAGGAAATTATACGATAATTTAGTCAAAATAGACTGTATTTATTCACAAAAGAGTTTTCAATGGAACGGAAGGATATTCTAATACTCCTGGCCGATGAGCTTAGAAGCGGTAACAGGAAAAGTAGAGAAGATGCTGCCATCTTTCTCAAGGATGTACTCATCCGCCGGAACGAGTCTGCATATAACAAAGTCTTTGCGGCCAAACATCTTTTTGTAAACTGGTTTTACGAGACTCTCACAAAAGAAATGCTTCTCGTAAAGAAGGGTTATTACAACTACGTTATAAAAGAATCAGTTTTCAGGTTTAAAAGGAGTGTTTTTAGTTACCTGAAGAACATGAAGGAAGAGCTTTTATGGGATGAGGCTTATTCAGATGTAATGATAAAAAATGTCATTTTGATAGCGGCGGTGTTCGTTTTTGCGGTACATCTGGGCAATTGGAAGACCGTGGAGGAAATGACGAGGCCCGTCCACAACTACGTTGTGATGGACAGTAAGAACTGGGACGATGAGATAATGTCGACAATGCTTGCGGCTGAGGAATTCGATTCTGTTTTGAGTGAAAGTTTTCGGGAGAACAGGATTCAGGAGCTTAAGGAATCGGGAAAGACGTATGAAAGGCTGATACTTATAACCGGTTACTATTCTCCACTTCCAGATCAAGGTAGGTACGCCACCGGGAGCTATCGGGGAGATATTAGACTTAATGGTAGAGGGGTTGCTGGTGCCGATTCAACCCCAGTTTTTCTTGGTATGGCGGCGGGTCCTCCGAGCATGGGTTATGGCACAAAGCTTATCATCAAGGACCTTGCCAAGTTTGATATGCCCGATATTTACACTGTTCACGACAGGGGTTCGGCCATCAAGGGCAACAAAGTGGATATCTGGATGGGTGCAGGAGAAGATGCTATGAATAAGGCCTATAAAATAACTGGATACTATAAAGTGACGGTAGTAAAAAAGAAGAAATAGTCCCCCCCCACTCCCCCCATTTGGTCCCTCCCAATATTGAAGGTGTGAATTATGTGGCTGCTTGCAATATTGACGGTGTAGTTGTTGAGATGATATAGTTAATAGTAACTTAAAAATGAAAGATAGTAAGCTCCCAGTGGGAGTTTTTTTGTGTCTTTTTTGTAGAGCTATAAAAGATTGCCACGTCAAAATTAATGTCATTGCGAGGAAATATTTATTTTAGAAGGCGACGAAGCAATCTCGATATGTTTTTCTCCAATAACAAGTAGAGGGCACCATCGAATCCTACCACAAAAAATCATTCTGAAAAAAACATTGATTTTCCCACATTTTTGTGATAACTTATTAAGTTGCTCTAATATCTTTAGTGGCAGTTTTTAGCAGTAATACTTTAGCTTTGGGGAAAAAGAAGACTTGAACAAAAAACAGGATTTAAAAGAACTCAGGGATCAGATTGATGCGCTGGATGATGAGATACTCTCGTATTTGCAAAAACGCGTGGCGATATCAAAACAGATTGGAGACGTTAAGAGAGATTCTGGACTTAATGTCTTCGATCTGGCGCGAGAGGAGAGTGTTTTAAAAAAACTTGCCTCCCACTCAAAAGATGATTTTCCCGTAAGTTTTATCAACGCTGTCTACGGCGAGATCATAGATTATTCCCGTGCAATCCAGAGACCACCCAGGGTGGCATACCTGGGGCCGGGGGCAAGCTATACTTATTCTGCTGCGTTAAGAAAAATTGGGAGGTGCGGGGAGTATTTTGCTTCTGTCAGCACAGACGATG
>JAUWME010000023.1 GCA_030613285.1 Candidatus Zymogenus sp.
ATTACAGGCTCGCTGACTACGACAAGTCAACCTTTAAATATGACAAAGAACAGCTTACAAAGACACCGATCACCAGGAGGAAAAAGGAATGATCGAGATGATTATCTTTTATCCAACGGCGGCAATAGTAATATTGTTTTCCCTAATGGTGGTTCTGCACAAAAGCCCAATTAGGTCGGCGCTGTTTCTTTTGGGAACACTATTTTTCATGGCATTTATCTTTGCGCTCCTTTCGGCGCATTTTGTAGCAGTGATCCAAATCCTCGTGTACGCAGGCGGGATTATCGTGCTCATACTCTTTGCCATAATGTTGCTGAACCTCCAAAAGGAGGATAGCGAATATGACCATATTTCCCTTGGCAAAGTTATTTCGCTGGGACTGGGCGGGTTTCTCTTCTTGATAATATCAATTGTCTTTTTTAAGATGTACCCCGGACACAGCAGCGAACTTCCCGCAAACTTTGGAACCATAGAAGAGGTGGGAAGGCTTATGGTTACAGACTATGTTTTTGCTTTTGAAGCCATCTCTCTCTTAATAATCGCTTCGCTTGTGGGGGGTGTTGTTCTGGTCAGGGGATTGATAAACTCAAAAAGCAAACTCAAAAAGTTGAAATAGTTCAAAGGGATAACGATTCATGATTACAACGACACACTATCTTGTTCTTGCAGCAATCATATTTGCCATCGGTTGCTTTGGTGTTCTCACAAGAAGAAACCTCCTTGTGATGCTAATGAGTGTTGAGCTTATGCTCAATTCCGCAAATCTGACTTTTGTTGCTTTTGCAAAAAGTCTCGGTGACACAAGCGGGCATATTTTCCCAATATTTATAATGACCGTAGCCGCTTGCGAGGTGGCCGTGGGACTTGCAATTATTATTACGATATTTAGAATGAGCAAAATATCTGACGTTCTTGGTTTAACTTTCATGAAGGATATTAAGAGTGGATAACGTTATCTGGATTATACCGCTCCTCCCCCTCGTCGGGTTTCTGATAAATGGGTTGGTTGGCAGGCGGTTACCGGATCGGTTGGTAGCAATTATCGGGGTTTCTCTCCCTGTTGCATCTTTCTTCATTGCCGTCTGGTCATTCCTCGAACTCCTAAAGCTCGGAGACGAAGGCGTACTTACATCTACCTTGTACACCTGGATAGTATCCGGCGATTTTGTGGTCAATCTCACTTTTCGATTTGACCAACTTTCCGCTGTAATGGCATTGGTGGTGAGCGGTGTAGGGTCTGCAATACATCTCTACTCCGCTGGCTATATGCATGACGACAAGAGCTTTTCGAGATATTTTTCATACCTAAACCTCTTCCTATTTTCGATGCTGGTTCTGGTCCTCGCAGAAGATTTGGTTCTTCTCTTCTTGGGTTGGGAGGGTGTTGGTCTCTGTTCCTATCTCCTGATAGGCTTCTGGTTTGATGATATGGAAAATGCCAAGGCCGGAAAAAAAGCCTTCATAGTAAACAGAATAGGCGACTTGGGCTTCTTTGTCGGAATGGCACTTATCGTAATCACCATAGGGACATTAAATGTCCCGGAGATGAAAAATCTGTTAGAGGCAAATCCCGGACTTTTAACCGCCGGGATGGCAACAGCCATAACCCTGTTTCTCTTTGTGGGAGCCACAGGTAAATCGGCGCAGATTCCTCTCTACATCTGGTTGCCCGACGCCATGGCAGGCCCAACCCCCGTCAGTGCACTCATTCATGCCGCAACGATGGTAACAGCCGGGGTCTACATGATTGCAAGGCTCGGCTTTCTTTACGTCTTGTCCCCCACAACGATGATAATCGTGGCCCTGATTGGCTCTCTTACCGCCCTTTATGCGGCCACCATCGGTATGGCGCAAAATGATATCAAGAAAGTCCTGGCATATTCAACCATAAGCCAACTTGGCTATATGTTTATGGCGGTGGGTGTGGGCGCTTTTGCCTCCGGAATTTTCCACCTTATGACCCACGCATTTTTCAAAGCACTTCTCTTTCTTGGGGCAGGGAGCGTAATTCACGCTATGTCTGGCGAGCAGGATATCAGGAATATGGGCGGGTTGAGAAAAAAGATGCCCATCACCTTCTGGACTTTTCTTGTGGCGACACTGACGATTTCGGGGATACCTCCCCTTGCCGGGTTCTTCAGCAAGGACGAAATACTCTGGAAGGCCTTCAGTACACATCTTGGAAGCATCGGCATACTCTTTTGGGCAATAGGACTTCTGTCTGCTGTCATCACCGCATTTTATATGTTCAGGCTCTTTTTTGTAGCATTCACAGGCGAATCAAGGGCAAGCGAGGATGTAAAAAAACATATTCACGAATCACCATTTTCCATGACCTCGGTGCTGATACTTCTGGGGATATTTTCGGTCATCGGCGGATTTATCGGCGTCCCCGAACTCCTTGGTGGGAGCAACCACTTCGAGCACTTCTTGGCTCCGATTTTCCCCCACCTCGGATCGCGGTTTGATGCACACAGTGCCCACACGTGGGAGATTATTCTCTTGGCATTGTCTCTTGTGGCGGCGGCCTCGGGCATCTTTCTTGCGTACTTGATGTATGTCAAAAAGACAGATATACCAAAAGTGTTTGTCAAAAAATATAATGCCCTCTACCAACTTGTGTATGACAAATACAGGATAGACGAGCTTTATGGAGCAATCTTTATCCGCCCGTTCTTTGTGCTGGGAGTAATTTTCTCAAGCATAGTAGATAGCTGGATAATTGATGGAATTGTAAGAATAGTGACAATGGCCACAGCAAAACTGGGGCGTCTCTTCATGAGTTTTCAGGGTGGAGACGTAAGGGTTTACGGCAGGGTTCTATTGGGCGGCCTTTTACTGATTTTGATAATAGTTGTCTTCGGGAGGGTTTAGAGTGGATTGGCCCATTCTTTCTGTAATTATTTTTCTACCCTTTTTGGGTTCATTGGTTGTTGCCCTTTTTCCGGGAGAGAGCAAAAAGGTCCTTAAAGGGACTGCAATGTTCTTCATGCTGGCAAACCTCGCTTTAGCGGTTTATCTCTTCATCGATTTTGGTGGCGATGGGATAAAATATATGGAGAGGATGCCGTGGATAACAACCCTCGGAATTGACTATATTATAGGAGTTGACGCCCTAAATATCCTTATGATATTGGTGACGACTTTTCTATTTCCCATCGCACTAATCGCAGGTTGGAATAGGATCGACGAAAGGGGAAAAGCAGGCGAAAGTGTAAAACTGTACCTTGCGCTGCTTCTGGGGCTGGAAGCTGCCCTGTTAGGCGCATACGCCGCCCTCGATATCTTTTTATTCTACATATTTTACGAAGCGATGCTCATCCCGATGTATTTTATCATCGGCCTTTTTGGGGGCGAGCGTCGTAAATATGCAACGACAAGATTTGTAATATATACCATCATCGGAAGTCTCCTTATGTTGGTGGCTATTCTTGTAATATACTTTGAATACCATGGTGCAACAGGTCAATTCACAGGAGATATTGCAAAACTCTCCACAGTCGCATTTAGTCCGGGGATCAAAGTATTTCTCTTTTTCGCCTTCATCATCGCATTTGGCATCAAATCACCCCTCTGGCCCCTCCACTCGTGGATGCCGGACGCGTACGTTCAATCGCCGTCTTCAGGGAGTGTACTTCTGGCGGGTCTTATGTCAAAGGTGGGAATCTACGGCTTTATCAGGTTTGTAATACCGCTTTTTCACGACCTCTCATTGGCTTACGCTCCCCTTATAATGGCTCTTGCCGCAGTGGCGGTAATCTATGGGGCGATGATTGCAACGGTTCAGCAAGAGCTTAAAAGGATGGTTGCGTTTTTCAGCTTTTCCCACGTAGGAATGATACTCATCGGTATCTTCTCGATGAACAACTTTGGGGTTGAGGGCGCTGTTCTTCAGATGGCAAACCACGCAATCGTTGTATCGGCATTCTTTATCATAATAGGAATTATCAACGACAGAAGCAAAACAACTGATATCAATGATTTTGGGGGGATCGGCGCTGTTGTCCCAAAACTCTCCACAATATTTATGATAACGATTTTGGCAGCGGTGGGGCTTCCGGGACTGAACGGTTTTGTTGCAGAGCTTCTGATTATACTGGGAGCTTTTAAGAGCAGTATCCTCTTCGGTATTCTCGTAGCATCAGGGGCCCTTTTGGGAGCAATCTGTATGCTGTGGATGTACGAAAGGGTATTTTTTGGAAAAGTTACAAAGAAGGCTAATTCCAGCATCAAAGATCTCTCCATCAGGGAACTTGCGGCATTGATTCCTCTAATAATAATCATGTTTTGGATTGGGCTTTTCCCCGGATATATTCTCAACAAGATAGGCCCCGGCATTGAAAAATACACCACTGATTTTTCACCATACACCGAGATAATCGAAATAGACGAAAATGCCACATACGATTCAAATCCAACTGATTTGATTAATACGACATCAAACAATAGTAAATTGGAAAATTCCGATGCGGGAGGCTTGCGATAATGGAAATTGTTATGCCCGATGTTCAACTCTTGGCACTGGCGCCGGAAATAATCCTTATAATTGTTGCGTTTTTGATGCTCCTTTTCTCTCCCCTATTAGGTGGAGAAAATACGAAGAGTGGCCCAAAAGTCGGCGGAATAGTTAGTCTCATCGCACTAACAGCAGCTTTTGTGATAAACCTACTAATTGGCCAAAACGGCCAAAGCGAGATAATCACATTCGGGGGAATGATTGCAAAAGATTCATTCAGCCTCTACTTTAACGCCCTCGTAATTATCGCTGCCGCTTTTTCCATCATTATATCTTTTGACTATATTGATAAATTTGGAATCAAGGAAGGGGAATACTATCTCCTCATACTATTCTCCACAGTGGGAATGATGCTCATGGGGTCTTCTACAGATCTCCTCTCCATCTTCATATCCCTTGAAATCATGTCAATTCCCATCTATGTTCTCGTCGGATTCAGCCGAAACAATCTGAGGGCCAGAGAAGCGTCCTTTAAATATTTCATCCTCGGTGCGGTTTCCACAGGCATTTTCGTCTATGGCGCAGCGCTTGTTTACGGAAGTGCTGGCTCTACAAATTTAGCTGCCATTGCAGATGCACTCCTTGCAAAACCGTTATATAATGACCCTATTTTCATGTTAGGCTCGGCATTTCTGATTTCTGGGTTCCTGTTTAAAATCTCGGCCGTCCCTTTTCATATGTGGACACCAGATGTCTACGAGGGGGCAAATCTGCCTATTACGGCATTCATGTCCGTTGGGGTCAAGGCCGCGGCACTCTCTGCATTTATCAGATTTATTGTTTATGATCTTGCGATTACTGGGGATTCCTGGGTACTTGCCCTAAGTCTTGTTGCTGTGGCTACGATGGTGCTGGGAAACAGTGCGGCTCTGGCCCAAAGCAACCTGAAGAGACTTTTTGCGTACTCCTCCATTGCTCACGTTGGCTACATCATAATAGCGCTAATCGCCGCAACAGAATCCGCTATAGCATCAGTACTCTTCTACTTACTAATATACATCGTAACAAATCTCGGAATTTTTGCATTCTTGATATACTTTTCCAAGAAGGAAAATGAGTGCGAGTCCATAGATCAATTGGCCGGACTGGGATACAGCCATCCCATAATGGCTGTGTGCATGGGGATATTTCTCTTCTCCCTTGCGGGGATACCGCCAACCGGCGGATTTATGGGAAAACTCTTCCTGTTTATCGCTGCCGTCGAAAGTGGATACGTAACCCTCGTAGTTATAGCAGTCATTGCCAGTGGTGTGAGTGTATATTATTACCTCAAAGTCATGATGTCCCTCTTTGAAAAGGGAAAAAAGACAGAGGAAAATATAAAGAATCCCTATGCGGCATTAGTGGTTTTCATCGCCGCAATAATAACAATCTATCTCGGTGTGATGCCGGGATTCTTCATAGAGCTCGCAAAGCGTTGTGCCCTCTCCCTCTTCTAAGTTGCTGCTCCCAATTATTAAACAGAGGGGCTGTCGGGGTTGTTGGATATATGAAAACGGTGCTTGGTTGCGATAATCAGCATCGGGGCTGTCGGGTATATGAAAACGGCACTTAGTTGCGATAATCAGCATCGGGGTTGTCGGGCTGTCGGGTAAATTTAGAATGAGGGTTAGTCATAATAATAAAATGGGGGTTGGGGATTGTAGGGGGTTGCCGATTATACAAAACTGACTTCCAAATTCACGTAATACTACTAATAAGCGCCTCTATTTATTTGTTCCCCTTTATCCTTTCCATAATAACAATAATATTTCCTGCCATATCGATATATTCCAAAATAGTCATATCTAATTAACCGCAAAAAGAATTAAGCAAAAAAACCCCAAACAAAAAGTTAAAGAATTGTAGAATATGTTATCTTCCATCTCCACAATATTGCTCTTGTTTATAGCGTTTCTGTTGTTGGGAGCAGTAGTAGGGCTGATTGCGGGACTCGTTGGCGGGGGCGGTGGGGTCATAACCGTCCCAATCTTGCTCTATATCTTCACCCTTTTCGGTTATAGCCAAGACGTCCTGGGACATTTGACAGTGGGCACAAGCCTTACGGTTATTGCATTTGCGACCCTTTCAGGTGCCGTCGTGCACATCAAAAAAAAAGCAATTTATCGAAACGTCATAATTGTAATGGTAATACTTGGAATAATTGGAGCATTGGTTGGAGGCACAATATCTGTTTCCACAGATGTTGAATTTTTCAAAAAGATATTTGCAGTGTTGATGATAATCATTGCAATAAGGTTTTTTTTCGGAAAGAGGGCGGTAAGAGAATCCCGGGCGGAAGGTGGGAGAAATCAGTCAGTTGATATGATAAACAAATCCCCGAAGATATTAATAATTTCAGGTGTAGGAGGGTTTTGTTCAGGCTTTGCCTCCGCTTTTTTTGGGATTGGCGGTGCAATTGTTATGCTGCCGGTGGCTATTTTTCTTCTCCGATTTTCATCAGTGGAAACGGTAGCCCACGTAACCTGCCTGACAATGGTGTCGGCTTTTGTTGGTGCGTCAACCCAACTTTTTCACGGGCTGGGTGTGCCAAACCTCCCGCCATTTTCCATCGGGTATATAAATTATGCCGCCGCCATAACGATGATACTGACAGGGAGTGTGGTTTCAAGGTGGGCAGCAGGAAAAGTAGAGACATTTAACCAGGAAAAATTTTTAAGGTTTCTCGCCATTGTGATTCTTCTCATGGCGGTTTGGATGCTCAACGGATGATCGGTTTATTTCAAAAAAACATTATTGGACTTGACCCGGAAAAGATCATGGTGTATAAATTATTTTGAGATAATTGAAAGTATTAAAACTTTAGAAAGAGAAAATAGAAAAGAGGAAAGTATGACAAGAGAAAAGACTTCGCTTCTGATTATGGCAGCTGGGATGGGCTCTCGTTATGGCGGACTAAAACAGTTGGACCCGGTGGGCCCCAACGGCGAGCTTCTGATTCATTACACACTTTACGATGCCCACCTATCTGGGTTTGACAAGGCAGTCTTTGTAATACGAAAGGAATTTGAAGAAGAGTTTAAAGACATGATCTTAAAATTCATACCGCCCGATATGGAGACTGTTTATGCATATCAAGAAATGGCGGACCTGCCAGAAGGGAGGAAAAAACCATGGGGCACTGGTCATGCTATCCTCGTGTGTAAGGATGTGATTTCGGAGCCTTTTGGTGTGGTTAACGCCGATGACTTTTACGGGAGAGGGTCGTATAAAGCCTTAAACGATTTTCTGAAATCGGACCAGTGTGGCAAAAACCGTTACAGTATGGTGGGTTACTTGCTGAAAAATACGGTAAGTCTTCACGGTGGTGTAACAAGGGGTGTTTCAACGGTATCAGATTCATTGCTTGTAACCATCGACGAGACAAGCGGGATTGAGGTAAAGGATGGAAAAATTGGTTTTGACAGGGACGGCTCTTGGATTGAAATTGATCCTATGACGTTTGTGTCGATGAACTTTTGGGGTTTTGATCCTTTCATATTCGAGGATATTGAAAGCCAGTTTTCACAATTTCTCGATACGAACGAACACGATCCGAAGTCAGAGTTTTTGATACCAGATGTTGTGGCCACGATTGTGGAAAATGGGAAGGCAAAGGTCAAGGTTATTGATACTGATGAGGTCTGGTTTGGGATGACCCACCCCGAAGATCGAGAGATTGTGATGGGTGAGATTGAAAGGATGATAACAGAGGGGGTGTATCCCAGAAACTTAAGAGACTGATGTTAGAAAAGCAATTCATCGATAAACATCACTATGTTGCGATGAGAAATTACAGTACAAATTGATTACGTTAAATTTATAGATAGATGGTGATTTTGCGATATGGAAAAGATCGATAGTGGTAAACTTTTTAAGATAGCAGAGAAATTTTCCATTAATGGGAGAGTGGAAAATGCGGTGCGCCACAAAGTGGGGCACATCAACGATACATACATTGTAAAGACAACATCGGGCATTTTACAACATAAGTATATTTTTCAGAAAATAAATAAAAAGGTTTTCCCAAATCCAGTAGCCCTCATGGATAACATAAGGATGGTTACAGGGAAGATTAGGGAGCGGGTTGTGGAGAGGGGTGGCGACCCGTCAAGTGAGGTATTAAACCTTGTAAATTGCAAAGATGGGAACCATTTCCATATGGATGATAGTGGTGAGTGCTGGAGGTGCTATCAATTCATAGAGGGAATTACCATCAACTTTGTTCAAGCCAATAAGCGTGGGATAGAGATAGCCCACGGAGCAGCAATCGCCTTTGGTCGTTTTCAGGACGATCTTAAGGAGATTGATATTTCAGGTATTCACGTCACCATTGATGATTTTCACAACACTCCAGTGAGGTTTGAGAGATTCTTAATCGCAGTGGAAAGAGATTCTCACAAGAGGAGTGAAAGAGTAAAAGATGAAATTGAAACTTGTCTGAAAACAAAGGGGCTAAAGGGTGTAATAACCGAAAAAATTGATTCGGGCGAAATACCCATCAGGGTTACCCACAACGACACCAAGATAAATAACATCATTTTTGAGGAAATAAATGGCGCTTCACCCTCGGCACTTTGTGTGATAGACTTGGATACAGTAATGCCCGGTGCGATCTTGTACGATTTTGGGGACTTGGTCAGGACGACGACCGCAACATCTGCCGAGGACGAGAGGGATCTTTCAAAGGTCAGTTTCGATTTGGGGCTTTTTGAGGCATTGGTTCGTGGGTATATCAAAAATGGTAGAGAGCTAATCACCGTTGATGAGATGCAGTTATTATCGATTTCTGGCAGGGTGATTACTTTTGAGACAGGGTTGAGGTTCTTGACGGATTATCTTGAAGGCGATAGATATTTTCAAACAGAGAGGGAGGATCACAATCTCGACAGGGCGAGGACGCAGTTTAAGCTTGTTCAATGCATGGAGGATTTGGAGGATGAGATGATGAGCATTGTGAAAAAACATTGGTAGTGATTTAATGAGTATGTACGTTTTTGTGATGGCATTCAGGGACTATTGATTGATGCAGATGATTATGGATTATTTAAATCTATTGAATAAATGGAGGTGTTATGAGAGTGAGATGGCTTGTTGAAGGATCAAGCAGGGGAAAGGTAGTCTTCCTTGCCTCGATGTTCGCAATTTTGTTTTTAGGTATTTTCATCTCGGCCGGAAATTGTTTTGAAGATCGATGGGTCTCTATAGATGGGGTCTCCAATTTTCGGGACATCGGCGGTTATGTTACAGATGATGGAATTGTAAAAAAAGCGGTCATCTATCGATCTGGAAATCTCAAAGGCATTATGCCCACTGGTGTTGAAAAACTTAAGGAGTTGGGGATTAAGACTGTAGTTGATCTTCGGTATGAACCCGAAGATAGCAAAATGGATACACTCCTTGCTGATGCTGGCATTAATGTCGTAGAGCTCCCGATGAAAAGGGACAAGTTGAGAGACAAGGCGGACTTTTATCGAAGGATTATTGTGTTGAGCAGAAAATCCTTGACAAAACTTCTTGCCCTCACTTCTGATAAAAAAAATCTACCACTGGTTATTTTTGATGATGAGGGAATTCACGAGGTGGAGGTGGCGACGATGTTTCTTCTTGATGCTGTTGGTGTGAAAAGTGAAGATAGATTGAACGACTATATGCTTTCAAACAAACATGGTGCAAAGCTAAAGCGAGAGTGGGGGGAATATATAGTTAAGTATTTCGAAGAATATGGCGGGATTGATCTGTATTTGAAAAACATACTGAAGATAGCGCCCACGGTTACAAAAAATATAAAAAAGAATTTGATAAAATAGTAAGGAGGCAACATTATATGGCTGGACCACTTGAAGGTATCAGGATAATTGATTTTACAAGGCTCTATCCCGGCCCATTTGGAGCGCAGCTCTTGGGCGATCTTGGGGCAGAGGTCATTAAGTTGGAAAACAAAGACAGTCCCGATTATATACGTTTTTTCCCCCCTGTATTTAATAAGGAAGGGGCGGGATATATGGCGGTCAATCGGAACAAGAAGAGTTTTGCCATAGACACGAGGTCTGATGAGGGCAAAGAGCTATTTTTTAGATTAGTTGAAAAGTCGGATGTGGTTATGGAGCAGTTCAGGCCAGGGGTCATAGATTCCATGGGGCTTGGATATGAAAAGGCTAATTTAAGAAACCCGAAGATAATTTACTGTTCTATCACGGGCTTTGGGCAGACAGGGCCATATTCGCAGGTACCGGGGCACGATATGAATTACATGGGACTTGCGGGAATTACCGACGTTATTGGCGTCAAGGGCGGAGACCCCGTGATACCGGGGATTCAGGTGGCGGACGTGGCCGGGGGTGGCTTGATGGCTGTAATAGGAATTCTTTCGGCACTGATGGCAAGACAAAAGACCGGAAAAGGCCAAGAGGTTGACGTCTCCATGTTTGATGGGATTTTACCATTTATGGGAATGCTTTATTCCAACTACCTTGCCGGGGGTGGTCTGCCAAAAAGGGGAGATTCTTTTTTAAATGGTGGTCTTTTGTGCTACGATATTTACAAAACAAAAGATGATAAATATATAACGTTGGGTGCATTGGAACAAAAATTCTGGGAGCGGGTCTGCGAGCTTATCGGGAAAGAGGAATGGAAGGATAAGCAGTACGCCCAGGAAGATGAAAAGGAGGCGATAGTAGTTGAGCTCAAGGAGATAATCTTGGGAAAGACAAGGGATGAATGGATCGAGATATTCAGGGGTGAGGAGTCGATGACAGAGGCTGTTCTGACCATAGACGAGGTGGAAAAAGATCCCCACGCATTGGCGAGGGATATGATAATTGAGATGGATCACCCGACTGAGGGGAAGGTGAAGGGGATTGGAATACCTATAAAGTTTTCTGACACTGAGGCAAAAGAGATTAAACCGCCGCCCATTCTTGGGCAGCATAACGAAGAGATATTGCGGTTGACTGGCCACTCCGATGAGGAGATTAATGACTTACGAAAGAGGGGTGTTATAATTTAGTGTTTGGCAGGTTTGATGCCGACTAATTGTGAGGGTTGATCAATGATGATTGTTTGCAAACTGTGAGTGCCCCGCTTAATTATGAGGAAGGCTTTTTGGCGATTTTTTTGAAATTATTTTCAGAAAGCTTTTCCACAGACTCCGGGTTTGCTCTTATATAATCTTTCAGGGCGTGTAAAAGATAAATCTCTGGTGTGGGCATTGCTTGCTTTTTCCAATTGGTAATTCTGACATTCTTTTCGTCGCTGAGAAATCGCTTATTAAGTTTATCGTAATCTTTTGGGTTGTTCTTTTTGAATTCCTCTACAAAGTCGGGTAGAGAAAACTTCTCTTTCATCTTTTTCAAAACTTTAGTTATTTTCTCGTCCTTGTTGTTAATCATCTTTTTCATTGACTCTCTCCTTTTGGATATTATTACTATCATTAAACAAAGGATATAGCAAGGAAGATGATACTAATTACTTGAATGAATTTTTTAATTGTGGTAAAATTTCATACTTTGCTGATTGAATACTAAAAAGAGTACTAATAATGGAAAAAAGAAGGTTAATCATTTA
>JAUWME010000115.1 GCA_030613285.1 Candidatus Zymogenus sp.
CTTATACCACTTTTTTTTCGCACTCGCCCGCATTTTTCTCCATTGTACAGCTTCCGGTCATGGAGCAAGAGCCGCAGGGGCTGTCTCCCTCCTTTAATGAAACTGTGTTGACTATCCTTCGGATAAGGTAGGCAACGGTCAGAAGTCCCACCACACAGAGTATTATGTATTCCCACATTCTAATTTCCTCCCTTCCAAAATGGCCGTGCCCTGCCCCCAAGAAATTTCCAGGGGCAGGCCGCAGTCCATTCATAAAAAGTGTAACTTGTTTACATCATAGCCCCATTACAAGCCTTCCCCCCTGCCAGATGACAAAACAGAAGATCCATGCCAAGGCGAGGGTATAGAAGACCATAAATCCCGCCCATTTCCAGCTTCCTGACTCTTGCTTGATCACTGCCACCGTGGCCATACAGGGTGTGGAGAGAAGGGAAAAGACCATCACGACAATGGCGAGGAGTATTCCTTGATTGCCTGCAAAGAGGGGGTCTTTTTTCACCGATTCGATGAGGGTATCGCTCTCAGCTTCGACCTCACCGCCAAGGGCATAAAGGGTTCCCATCGATGCTACAAATACCTCCTTTGCCGCAAAGGAGGCCACCATGGCCACAGAGAGTCGCCAGTCCATCCCCAGTGGTTTAAAGAAAGGCTCGATTCCCTTGCCAATCTTCCCGCCATAGGAGAGGGAGTATATCTCCATAGCCTCCTTGTTATAGATGTCGCTTGTCGCTGGGAGATAATTTTCCCTGTAGGCAGTAATCGCAGTAAATATCTCCGGTTTATCTTCCTTTATCTCGGACAATTTATTGTTCAGGATCTCCAGGGCTGCTAAATACTCTTCACTACCTTCTTCAAGCTCATTGTCTTTAACCACCGCATCAAATTCCGAATAGGGGAGATAGGCATTGGCGTGGCTTCCTTCTTCGGCGAAGACAGTGGGTTTAATGCCGGTCTCTTCAAAAAATTCCGTTTCTTTGTCTCCCCTCAATTTGTCGTAGTCCACCGAGGTTTCAGGGTTTTGGGGGAAACTGAAGAGGAACCAGATAACGATGGAGATGGCAAGGATAATCGTACCGGCTTTTGTTACATAGTGTTTAGAGCGATCCCACATCTGTATGAACATCTCTTTTAGTGTTGGGATTCGATAGGGAGGAAGTTCAATTACCAGAGGGGGAGATTCACCCTTTAAGATAGTGGCCTTAAATATCAGGGCCATCATCATTGCGACCAAAATTCCACCAAAGTAGAGAGAAAAGAGCGTGAACCCCTGGGCGTTAATAACACCCCCAAGTATCTTCTTGTCTGGGATAAACGCCGAGATCATAAGGGTATATACCGGAAGGCGGGCCGAGCAAGACATCAGGGGCGCCAGCAACATTGTTACAAGCCTCCCCTTTTCAGATTCCATTGTTCTTGTCGCCATTATACCGGGTATGGCGCAGGCAAAGGACGACAACAGCGGAACGAAGGCCTTGCCGTTGAGTCCAAATTTACTCATCAAATTGTCCATGATAAACGCCGCCCGAGCCATATATCCTGAGCCTTCCAGAAGGGCGATGAAAAAGAAAAGAAAGAGAATCTGCGGGAGGAAGATCAGGACACCTCCCACGCCTCCAATGATGCCATCGACAACGAGGCTCTGAATTTGCCCTTCTGGGATGACAAGCGTTGCAACACCTCCAAGCCACCCAAAAAAGGCTTCAACAATATCCATCATTGGTCCTGCCCAACTGAAAACCCCTTGAAAGACAATGTACATGACACCGACAAATATCGGGATTCCCAGCAAGTTGTTCAGGAGCACTTTGTCTATTTTGTCTGATACGATTATGTGATCTTCCCGGACGTGGATTACCGCTT
The DNA here is from genome assembly GCA_030613285.1 of Candidatus Zymogenus sp. GTDB lineage: Bacteria > Desulfobacterota > Zymogenia > Zymogenales > Zymogenaceae > Zymogenus. The sequence goes on from JAUWME010000115.1 coordinate 1,861, forward strand.
TTTTTAGTACGCCCTTGATAAAGCCGTAGCGGCCCTCGGCGATTAGATTTATGGAATCCTCCTTGAGAAACTTCATGAGGTTTTCCTTGCTGACTTTAAGGGCAGCTTCTATCTCCTCCCAGTTTTTGTATCCTGATAACTCCTTTTCCACTTCAGTATCGTGCTCCAGGAGCTTTACTGCAAACCAACGAGGAAAGAGGCTCGATTCTGCGGGGGTCGATTGCTTAATTACCTCTACAAGTTTATCAATCTCATTTTCTACACCCTTCTCATATTTAATTTCACTGGGGATAGATTTCACCCTCTTTTCGGCTACATCCAAGATCGCTTTCTTTAATTCTACCAGCCCCTGCTCTTTGTTACCGATGGTTTCTACTATGGGGATACCCAAAAGCTTGGACATCTTATCAGTATCGATCTCAATTCCCCTCGATTCCGCAAGATCGCTCATATTGAATGCCAAAACGAGAGGGACATGCATCTCCATGAGCTGAACGGCAAGATAGAGGCTACGCTCTAAGTTTGATGAGTCGATAATGTCAACGACCACATCGGGCTTTTCATTTACAATGAAATCTCTGGCCACCAATTCTTCCAATGAATAGGCGGTCAGGCTGTATGTTCCGGGAAGATCGATGAAGTTGACTTTTTTCCCGTCGATTGTGACTTTCCCCTCCTTTTTCTCTACAGTAACACCGGGATAGTTTCCCACCATGTGTCGGGAGCCGGTTAGGGCGTTGAAGATAGTGGTTTTTCCGCTGTTTGGGTTTCCGGCTATAGCCACGTTAATACTGCTCATTTTTTCCTCCTACGTGTTTGCTGAAAGCTGTAACTATATAAGTTAGTCGTGCCTAACTTGTTAAACAAAAAAATTATCCCTTTTTTTGGTTCACCAAAACCCGCACCTTTCTGGCAAGTCGATAGCCAAGAGCAATTCGACTGCCGTCCACAGCGACGATGGTGGGGCCTGGTTGTCCGGCATTTATTACCTCGACCTTTTTACCCACAATAAAGCCCATCGACAGGAGACGGTTTTTCATTCTGTGTCCACCTCCGAAGCGCTCGATTGTTACTATCTCTCCGGGGTTTGCATCGCACAGCAGAATGGATTTCTCCCTGTCACCCTGACATTTATCGCAAAGTCCGTACATGGTCAGGTTGTGTTTTAGTGGCAAAAAATTGTGCGTATTTGCCACGTTGATTTGGAGATCCTCAATTTGTGTATTTTCAAACTCGAGGATCCTTCCACAATTTACACAGATCATGTGATCGTGGTGAGTGCCAAGATGAAGGTGCTCGTAAAGGATTTTTCCGTCCGGGCTTTCAATCTTCTTGGCCAGCCCGTAGCGAGAAAATGTATCCATATAGTTTGAGATTTTCTCCGGGGTGATGAAAAGGCCCGATGCCTGAGACATCTCATAGATTTTGTTGAGAGTTAGGTGGTTTTCCGAATCGAGAAACAGCTCCAGTAGCTTGAAACGCTCAATGGAATCCCCAAGGCCGTCTTCAGAAAAAACATTCTTAAACTCATCTATAATCTCCTCCCGCTCCCTCTTTTCGTCGTGTATTTTATCTACTGCCATAATTCTCACCGTTGTTTTGTCTCAAATTATTGCCCTTAACAGCAACCACTTTTCGTTGTGAACCTTATCTGCTATAAGCATCATTGGCACAATTGCTACTTTGTGCCATAAAGTCATCGCTCTTAATAAAATTAGGCGAGGCTAACTATCTTTAGTTTACACATTGCTATGTAGCCTGTCAAGCAAAAAAAACAAGAAAACAACATAAATTTACTTTTCTGGTTCAATTTCTATTATATTTATTGTCAGGGAGCTCTTATATGAGATTATTCTCCAAATATTTGCTTTTCCCTTGACATTTCATTGAAAATAAATATATTATCCCCATCAATAGTTATCTACTAATGAGGTTGTTCAGTACCTGATCAGGGGTAATTGTTAAAAGCTTGGTGTTCAACAAAAAGGTAATGCGAAAAAAGAGCAAATCAATATTAAATTAGAAGCGAACTAAAATCGAATCAAAATTAACCAAGATTAATCAATAGGGAGGAGAACTGGGGATGACCAACGGGATAAAAACAAAAAGTGTCAGTAGTCAAAGTATTGGAGAAGAGATTGCAAACAGCATCACCCACGGTATTGGGGCAGCGCTTGCTATTGCAGGACTGGTATTGCTGGTTGTTTTTTCCTCCCTCTACGGTGATGTGTGGCGGATCGTTACGTTCTCCATTTACGGTTCAACGCTGATAATTCTCTACCTTGCATCAACCCTTTACCACAGCTTCACAAATCCCAAAGTAAAACACTTTTTCAAAATTATGGATCACATATCTATCTATCTTTTGATCGCAGGAACCTACACTCCCATCGCCCTGACCGCAATGAGGGGGCCTTGGGGATGGACGATTTTTGGACTGATATGGGGGATGGCGATAGCCGGGATAATATCGAAACTCTTTTTTGTTGATAGGTTTGAATTTCTCTCGGTTTTGTTTTATCTCGCAATGGGGTGGCTTATCGTTATTGCCATAAAGCCGATGGTGGCAATGGTTCCTATGGGAATGATCGTTTGGCTCGTTATTGGAGGGCTTTGCTACACCTTTGGTGTAATCTTCTTTGCCATGAGGAGGATGCCCTATCATCACGCTGTCTGGCATCTCTTTGTGTTGGGGGGGAGCATCTCTCATTTTATGGGGATATTTTTTAATCTAACAAAAGTGTAATGTCCCTTGACTGCTCTGGTGTGATAATACTTCATTTGCAATTTCCAAAAGTTAAAAATCAAATTTTAGTAATATTCCGTGGGGTTGATAAATAAACTACCACGGTTTTTTTGTGGCGGATTTTGTATAAAATCCACCGGGGGATGTTGATATTAAATCCGCTATTTGCAGACTTTGTTTTCATCCTGCGGGGAAGTCGACGGGGAGGGTTGATAGTCCGGGGAGAAAGTTGAATCTCAAAAGGCGATACTAATATTTAACCTTTATCCCTGATTTATCGTCTAATGGCCAACATATCTATATTATGAGAGTGAAGACAAAATTTCAAACCAAAGGGGGCAATATGAAGAATAAAAGGAAGAGTAATAAACTGTTCACCATTATTCTCGGAGCCGTCTTTGGTGTCTTGATTATCGGCTCGGTTGTTGCGATGAGCGAAAAGGGTAGCAAAACCACTTCTGTGGGGATTACAATATTGGACAAAAACTCTGCGGATGTGGAGTGGTCCCCGGATGGGGAATTTATAGCATACGCCAAGGTGAGCCCCTTCGATGGATACCACGACATCTGGGTGATTCGCCCCGACGGCACCGAGCGCCGCTGTTTGACCTGCAGGGGAAAAGTCCCCCAGAAGCAGAACGGCGGTGTAACTTGGCACCCATCGGGTGAGTTTATCATCTTTACAGCCCAAAATGACGATGCCGAGGGGGAGAGGGCGGACGCCCTTGCTAAGCCGGGAACGGGGCTTAACTGCAATCTCTGGGCCGTGGGAATCGATGGCGACTTTGCCGTGAAACTCACCGACATCAAGACAGATCTTAAAACGCCGTGTGGTGTCATTCACCCGCAATTTAGTAATGACGGAAAGAGGCTTTTTTGGACCGAGTCATTGGGAAGGGACTACAAGCTCGGCGGAAAGGAATGGGGTGAGTGGATGCTGAAGATTGGGGATGTTGAATATGAAGGGTGTAAAGTAAATCTTAAAAATGTAAAAACGATTAGCCCAGGTGCGTTCAAAAGTTTTTATGAAAGTCACAATTTTTCGGCTAATGACACCAAAGTCCTATTTTCGGGGAACCTGATATCCAAGCAACCCCTGAACGGTCTGGATATATATGAATATGAGATAAAAAGTGGTGCCCTCAAAAGGCTAACCCCGACCTTAAATGACTGGGATGAGCATGCTCACTATTCACCTACTGGGAATATCATTGTCTGGATGTCTGGCGAGGGGCTCGATGTCAAGTTCGGCTCTGTCCACGGCCACACCTGGAGAAAATATGTCAAGACTGAGCTTTGGAGTATGGCGACCGATGGAACAAATCGGAAACGACTTACTTTTTTCAACGAACCTGGCAGCAATGACAACAGATGGTTTCGAGAAAACGTTTTCGAGACTTCCCGTGTGGTTGTTTCTGACAGCTCATTTTCCCCGGATGGAAAACGGCTTGCCGTAACGATTGCCTACGAGGGTCCACAATCGAAGAGATATGGAAACATCCGCTCGGTCTTTGTAGTGCTGGACATTGATAGTAGAATTAGTGGTTTTTGATAAGGGGTGATGATTAGAATCACCCCTTGCTATTTACCAAACACTAAATTTCCTCACTTTCCATCTGCTCCACATAGTCACAGTAGTGTGTCATCATTTCCAACGTATCGATTCTGATCATGCGACTTATTACATCTTCAATGGAGAAGTGACCGTCAAAGTGTCGTTTGATGAGATTTGCCTTCGCTGTAAAAAACAGTAATTGCACCTCGTTTCTGAAAAGCTCTTCCATAAAATCCTCCGTCATCTTTTGTGTTTAAAAAAACTCACGTTTGTCAACATGGGGACAATTGGTCCAATGTCTCTATTTTTATTATCCTCCACTGGGCTAATAGTATTAAAAATATTACTTTTTTAGATGACTGAATAAAAATATTAAAGAACTTTACGAAACATAGATTTGTGATATATTAGTGAAATATTGTGATGGAGTATGATGGGGAGTTGCCTGGGGATTTGAAGAGTCTATGAGTTAAGAAATATTTTGGAGGCGTTAACATGACAAGGATTGCGATAAACGGGCTTGGAAGAATTGGAAGGCTTGTGCTTCGACACTACATTCAGGACAAACCTGAGGATATTGAGATCGTTTCTGCAAACGATCTGACGCCGGTGGGCGAACTCGCCTATCTTATCGAGTACGATTCTGTCCACAGGAGGGCAACTTTCAAAGTTGAAGGTGGTGATGACCATCTCATCCTCGGCACAAAAAAGGTCAAGGTTACAAATGAAAAAGATCCAACGAAGCTCCCCTGGGAGGAGCTTGGGGTGGATATCGTGCTTGAATGCACAGGGCTGTTTCGGAAGAGAGAGGATGCGGCGATGCACCTTTCTGCCGGTGCAAAAAAGGTCATCATAAGCGCGCCTGCGGAGTCCGCCGATCTTACAGTAGTGATGGGTGTAAACGAGGGGCTCTACGATTCTGCCAAGCACAGCATCATCTCCAACGCCTCGTGCACCACAAACTCTTTGGCCCC
>JAUWME010000076.1 GCA_030613285.1 Candidatus Zymogenus sp.
ATTAAGGTCAATTGTCAAATCTACTCACAGCCTCACAGCGGCTTCGGGAATTGGGGAGATGGGAAGGATTCTCCTGGATGAATTTGCTGACAACATGGCAGTGGAGGGGGGAAGCCTCTACTTTGTAGAAGATGACTCGCTAATCCTCGCCCACACTCTCGATCCTGGTCATGCGCCAAAAAAGATTCCACTCCCCCTCAAAAAAGATACAATATTAGAACGAGCCATGAAGACAGGTGAAGTGATTCTCATAAAAGATATTGAACAGAGTGGAAAGCTGCAAAAAAGTGGATGGAAGGGATACAGTGACGGCTCCCTTCTTGTGTTTCCCCTTCCCGACCCAAAAGGAAACATTAAAGGGTTCATCACCCTACATAATAAGTCACAATCTGCCTTTACCGATCAAGATTGCGAGATAGGCCAGATATTGGCGTCATACAGCTACGAATCCCTTCTGGCAGCGGCGGCGATGGAAGAGGTTAATGAGGGGAGAAAAAATCTACAGACCCTCTTTGACACTATTGAAGACTTCCTTTTCATATACGATTTTGAAGGTAAGATCGTCCACATCAACCCTGCTGTGGAGAGGGGTCTTGGCTACACGGTGGAAGAACTTTTCGGTACGGACTTTCATCGGCTCCTTGTTGCAAATGATGATGAGGATGCAGATGCCACAAATATTTTTGAGAAAATTATTAAAAATGACTTTAAAGGGGATGTTGAAGGGGATGCTGAAGTCCATTCATTTCTCTTAAAGAAAAGCGATGGCGCATTAATTCCCGTAGAATCAACAGGTGCCCGGGGACAATGGGGTGGGCGCGATGTCATCTTTTTGATCTCACGTGTCATCACTGAAAGGCTTTTGGCCGAAGAGGCGTTAAGGCAAAGCGAGCAAAAATATAGGGAGCTTATCGAAAACGCCATCGACGTTATCTATACCCTCGATTTGAGTGGAAAGCTCATTGATTTAAACGAGGCTTTTATACAAGAAAGTGGATATAGTAGAGAAGAGTTAATTGGAAGAACTATTCGGATGATTGTCCACCCTGATGATTTATTCATGGCAAAGGAGTACTTCAAAAAAGGCTTAAGAGGTGAATCCTTTCAAGATGAGATGCGGACAATTGATAAGGACGGAAATGTAAAATGGTTTTCCTTTATCTCAAGGGCCGTAACTAACAAAGATGGCTCGGTGGTCAACATCAATGTAATTTCCAGAAATATCACGGCAAGGGTCATGGCCGAGGAGGCCTTAATAGCCTCCGAGAGGAATTACCGTGAGATATTTAATGCCACCAATGAAGCTATCTTTGTACACGATTCTGAAACGGGGAAGATCCTTGATGTAAATCAAGCAACTTGTAATATGCTTGGATACACTCATGAGGAAGCTCTTAAACTAACAGTGGGAGATTTTAGTCAAGGAGAAGCTCCCTATGCAATGGAAGACGCCAAAAAATGGATAACAAAAGCAAAAGAAGAGGGTCCCCAGCTTTTTGAATGGCATGCAAAAAGAAAAAATGGTGAACTATTTTGGGTCGAGACGAACTTAAAACATTCCTTTATTGGCGGCAAGAGCTGCGTTCTTGCTGTTGTTCGTGACATCACAGACAGAAAACAGGCCGAGAAGGCTCTGAGGGAGAACGAGGAACGGATGGAACTGGCACTTAAGGGAGCCGACTTGGGCATGTGGGACTGGAACATACCGACGGGCGAGGTAACCTTCAATGAGCGATGGGCCGAAATGCTGGGATATACGCAGGACGAAATCGAACCACACCTGAACACGTGGGCAAAGCTGGTTCATCCCGACGACATGCTGGGCGTCGAAGAAGTTCTGAACGCGCATCTGGAAGGTAAGACGGATTTCTATGAGACAGAGCACCGCGTGCAGCACAAGTCGGGCGATTGGGTCTGGGTGCTGGACAAAGGCCGGGTGATCGAGCGCGATGCCGATGGCAAACCCATTCGAGCATGTGGGACGCATCTGGACATAACCGAGCGCAAGCGGGCCGAAGAGTCGCTCAGACAAAGCGAACAAAGATCCAGTGAACTTATCGAGAACGCCCTTGATATTATCTATACCCTTGATTTGCAAGGAAATCTAACTGATCTCAACGAGGCGGTTATACAGGAAAGTGGGTATAGTAGAGAAGAGTTAATTGGACATAATCTTCAGAAGTTTATCCACCCTGATAATTTATTTATAGCAAAGGAGCACTTCAAAAAAAACTTAAGAGGTGAATCGTGCCAAGATGAGATACGAACAATTAGTAAGGATGGAAACATAAAATGGTTTTCATCAATCTCAAGGCCAGTAATTGGCAAAAACGGTTCGGTAACCGCCGTCAACGTATTTGCCAGAAACATCACAGATAGGGTCATGGCCGAGGAGGCGCTCAGGGAATCGGAGGATAAATATCGGACGGTTGTGGAAAATGCCAAGGAGGCTATTCTTGTACTTCAGGATGGTATAATTAAATTCCTTAATCCAAGAGCCATAGAGATTTCAGGCTACACAGAGGAAGAACTGATCTCGATACCCTTTGATACATTAATACACCCCAAAGACAGGGAAAAAGTCTTTAAAAGATACATCAGGGAGATTGAGGGGGAAGATTTTCTTAGTCCAAATCTCTATAGAGTCTTGAGAAAAGATGGAAGCATAAGATGGATTGAGGGTATCGGCATTTCAATAATATGGGAGGGAAAACCCGCTTCCCTCACCTTCCTCAGCGATGTTACAGAGAAGATGATTGCCGAAACAGCGCTGATTGAAAGCGAAGTGCGCTATTTAACCTTGATGGAAAACCTACCCATCGGGATTTATCGCAACCTGCCGGGCGCAAAGGGAAAGTTTATCATGGCAAACCCGGCCTTTTTGGAGATGTTTGGGATCGGTTCAGAAAAGGAGTTGAAAGAACTGTGCGCTGCCGATTTCTATCCAAATCCCGAGGAGAGGATACTCTTTTCCAACAACCTCCTTGAAAATGAAAGTATTACGGGCTACGAACAAAAATTGAAGAAACTTGACGGGACACCTATCTGGGTATCAGTGACCGCAAAGGTTGTGTACGACGATGGTGGAAAACCACTCCACTTCGACTGCGCCTCTGAGGACATATCGGTGAGAAAAGCGGCAGAGGAGGCTTTTAAAAAGAGTGAGGAGATGTACCGCGATCTCTTCCAATCCTCAAGAGACACCATCTACCTCTCTACCATCGAAGGGGGATTTGACAACATTAATCTCGCTGGCGAACAACTCTTCGGTTACACCAGAAACGAACTTCTACAGCTGAAGATAAACAGCATCTATAACGATAGTAATGAAAGGGATAATTTTCAAAAGGCTATAGAGAACCAGGGATTTGTTATAGACTACGAAATTGTCTTCAAAAATAAAGACGGCACCTTAATTGATACCCTTGTTACGGCATCACTGAAAAAAGATGAAGCCGGAAATACCATAGGGTATCAGGGAATTATCAAGGATGTTACCGATAAGAAGCGGCTGGAGGCGCAGCTTGTACAGACCCAGAAGATGGAGGCCGTGGGCACCCTGGCCGGCGGGATGGCTCACAACTTCAACAACATCCTCGTGGGAATTATGGGTTATTCCGAATTTCTCCTCAGAAAAAAAGTAAAAGATGATCCTGATTACAAGGCATTAAAAACAATCCACGATGGAACAATGAGGGCATCTGACCTTACAAAGCAACTTTTGAATATCGCAAGAGGCCAAGAATTTAGGTTTACAAAACTAAACCTAAACGACGTTGTAGAAAAGATACTCCCCCTAATCGGCGGCACGTTTGAAAAGTCGATAGAGATCGAAACCCACCTCGAAGATGACCTCTTAACGATTGATGGTGACAGGGGACAGCTTGAGCAGTCTCTATTAAACCTCTGCATCAACGCCAAGGACGCTATGCCCAAAGGCGGGAGGTTAATTATCGAAACCAAAAATCAGAAGATGGATGAGGAGTTTGTCAGGACGCATATAAACACCCACAAAGGTGATTACGTAGCGCTGTTCGTTACAGATACCGGCATCGGGATGACAAAGGAAACAAGAAAGCGCATCTTCGAGCCCTTCTACAGCACAAAGGAAGATAAGGGGGGAACAGGTTTGGGTCTCTCGACGGTATACGGCATAATTAAAAAGCACTCAGGGATAATCACTATCTACAGTGAAGTCGGCGAAGGAAGCACCTTTAAGCTATATTTTCCCGCTGTTTCAGGAACCGCAAAGATAGCAAACTCCGAAATGGAGATCGGAAAGATAACCGGAGACGAGACAATTCTGATAATCGACGATGAACCGATCGTCGTGGATATGTGGAGGGATTTCCTCGAGGACGTGGGTTATAAGGTAATAACAGCAGTTGACGGGGAAGGAGGGGTAGCCCTTTTTAAAGAGAGAGGCGATGAGATTGATCTTGTCATCCTCGACTACGTCCTACCCGGAATGAGCGGCATGGAGACCTTCACAATACTAAAGGAGCTAAACCCCGATGTGAAGGTGTTGGTATCTTCCGGTTATAGCGAGAACGGACAGGCAAATAATATCTCAAAAGAGGGCAGTGACGGTTTTATCCAGAAACCAGCCCGCCTAAATGAACTAAGCGCTAAAATTCGAGGAATACTGGATAAATAAGATGCTGGTCAGGGTTCCAGTTTAGCTCTCGGTACATCGTGTTTTTTGGATCTATCCAATAATCTATTCCCCATATTGACATGGCAAATACAACAACCGACGAACTAAAAGGACTAGATTTTTTCGCTTCCTGCTGCAGTTCGCAATGACATGGGGGATTACCATGTACCTCCCTTTTCCCACCTAATACTCAAAACTTTGTTGACAAAACCGCAAAATACTAATATATTGCCGACATATTGACACACAACAATGTTGTCAGCAGATCCGCTCATTGTATCGAATTTGAAATTCAAAAAACTCCGGAGGCGAAAATGGCAAAACGAAACACAGGAAAAATGATATTAGACAAAGACTTCATTGTCGGTAAAATTGACGACAGGATCTTCGGCTCATTTCTGGAGCATATGGGACGCGCAATCTACGAAGGCATCTACGAGCCGGGACACAAAGAAGCCGATAATGCCGGCTTTAGAAAAGACGTCTCCAAACTCATAAAGGAGCTTCAAGTCCCCATTGTAAGATACCCCGGCGGAAACTTTGTCTCCGGCTACAATTGGGAAGACGGCGTTGGCCCAAAAGAAAACCGACCCACAAAGAAAGAACTCGCATGGGAGAGCATCGAGACCAACGAGGTGGGAACAAACGAGTTTATCACCTGGGCAAAAGAACTCGATATGGACACCATGATGACGGTCAACCTGGGAACGAGAGGGATTGACGATGCCCGAAACTTCATAGAATATTGCAACTCCCCTTCAGGTACGTACTATGCCGACATGAGAGTTGAACACGGCCAAGCAAATCCCCACGATATTAAGCTCTGGTGCATCGGAAACGAGATGGACGGCTTCTGGCAGATCGGCCACAAGCCTCCCGATGAATACGGCAAGCTGGCCCGTGAAACGGCGAAGGTAATGAAAATTGTTGACCCTACAATTGAGATTGTGGTCTCTGGAAGTTCCCTCAGGGAGATGCCATCATTTCCAGAATGGGATGCCACGGTTCTCGACATCACCTACGAACAGGCTGACTACATCTCGCTCCACACCTATTTTACAAACTTTGACGACAATCTCAAAAACTATCTCGCCCTCTCCATGGGGATGGAATCCTACATCAAGTCAGTCGTTGCTCTCGCAGATTACATCAAGGAAAAGCACAATTCACTAAAGACCATGTACCTCTCCTTTGACGAATACAACGTCTGGTATCATTCCCGCCCCGACATGGTAACACCCATGGGTGGCTGGGAGGTTGCCCCGCATCTAATCGAGGATGTGTTCAACCACGAGGACGCTGTTCTCATGGGGCTTGCCATGATTACACTGCTGAGAAACGCCGACAGGGTAAAGGTGGCGTGTTTGGCGCAGTTGGTCAACGTCATAGCGCCGATAATGACCAGATCCGATGGCCCAGCTTGGAAGCAGACCATCTTCTACCCCTACCTTCACGCATCCCTCTACGGCCGGGGGACTGCTCTTCGCGCATCCATCCAGTCGCCAACCTATAAGACCCAGTCTTTTCCGGTGATAGAGGTACCCATCTTGGACGCCCTGGGGACGATGAATGATGACGCTAACGAGCTTACTATTTTTGCCGTAAACCGAGACCCCGACTCCCCTCTCGATTTCACTTGCGATCTTCGGGGATTTTCTGACTACAAGGTCGTTGACCACATCGTATTGGCGAATGACGACCCAAAAGCAACAAACACGGAAGATAATCCTGACAACGTAGTCCCAGCAAACAATGGCGATGCTTCCATCTCTGGGAGAATTGTAAAGGCTGTTTTGCCTCATCTCTCCTGGAATGTAATTAGATTAAAAGGAGTTTAAAAGGGAGATAGTTAAATAAAGACTTGAGAAATGTGTAATTTTTCCGTAGAATGCTACTGGTTGGATTAAGAAACTTAAATTTTTTTTATCACAATATTTAGGAGGTATAATGAGTGAAAACAAACTCTCTAAGAAAGTGATGGTCGGTTACGGCGTCTGCGATCTGGGCGGTAACCTCTTCTTTACGGCCATCGGGATATGGCTTATGATCTATCTAACGGACACCGTGGGGATTGATGCACTCTGGGCGGGGGCAATCGTTGCCATCGGCAAGATTTGGGACGCTGTAACCGATCCTGTTGTGGGGTATCTATCTGACAGGACAAAGAGCAAAATGGGAAGGAGGAGACCCTATATCCTCTTTGGCTCCGTCCCGCTCTTTATCGCGATGATCGTCCTCTTTACAAATCCTGAACTCTTAGCCTCCATCACATGGAACCCGAAGGATCATCAGACCCTCCTCTTTATCTGGGGTGTCATCGCCTTCTGTTTTTTAAACACCACGTATACGGTGGTAAATATTCCCTACAGCTCCCTAACACCTGAACTTACACAGGATTTTCACGAACGGTCAGTCCTCAACGGATACAGGTTCGGCTTTGCCGTGATAGGAACACTTCTGGCTGCGGGGGCCGCACTTCCCATTATTAATAGTTTTGCAGATAGAAATATTGGTTTTGTAGCAATGGGCACCATATTTGGCGGCATCATGATGATTACAGCGTTGATCACCTTCTTTTCGGTCAAGGAGCCCGATGTGGAAAGGAAGAAACTCACCGCTGGTTTTTTGGAAACCTACCTCAAGGTCTTTAAAAACAAGCCCTATCTCATAATCCTCTTTGCCTATGCGCTGCACATAACCGCCATCACCGTTGTTATGTCGGTGGCGGCCTACTATTTCAAATACCTTCACGGCGATGAGAATTTGACAACGATTGCCATGGTAATACTCCTTGTGACAGCGATGGTTTTTATCCCTGTGAGTATATTAGTTTCAAAAAAGTTGGGCAAGAAAATTGTCTACGCAATAGGTATGCTGACCTTTGCTTTTGCGATGGTTGTGTTGTTTTTTATTGGACACAAGTTTCCCGTTTATGTCTCGTTTGCCACTATGTTCGTCGGCGGTATCGGCATTGGGTTTACTTATGTACCTCCCTACGCCATGCTCCCAGACACGGTCGAGTACGATTATCTCATAAGTGGCGAAAGAACAGAAGGGGCTTTTTACAGCATCTGGACCTTTATGCTCAAGATCGGACAAGCCCTTGCCCTCGGAATCACGGGCGTTGTTCTCCACTTTACCGGATATTTGGAACCTGTGGGTGAGGAAATCATAGTACAGACAGACCTTGCGCAATTTGGCATCCGTCTGTTGATTGGACCCATCGGGGCTTTCATCTTTGTAATGGCTGTTGTTGTCCTCTACTTTTACCCCATCAACGAGGAGCGTTACAACAAGATTCTCGAAGAAATAAAAACTATGGAGGCGGGAAAATAAGACGATGGTTGGGGTACGACACTCCAAACCTCTACTTGGAAAATTTATGATAAGGGTGCGGAGAAGTTTGTAGAAAAGGCAAGGATATGAAATACAACCCCGATATTCACCACCGCCGTTCAATTCGCCTGATAGAACATTTCCTAAATGTCATGTTGGACGAATATATAATAATGCCGAATCATGTTCACGGAAGCGTTGTAATCACCGACATGGTAGGGGCGACGCATGCGTCG
>JAUWME010000137.1 GCA_030613285.1 Candidatus Zymogenus sp.
CGAAGGAATTACCCCAAACTTTGGTCCTGAATTGTCCAGAGCAATAAAAACATCTCCTTTATCTTCTTCCAGGACAAGATGCTTTCTCCCCGGTGCGACAATAATTCTGCCGGTTTTTACTCTCATTCCCCAAAAACCAATTTTAACATCAAATCCAGTACCTTTTGAAATGCGATTAGCAAAAGATTTAATAAACTTCGGAAGCATATGTTGTACAACAATTATCGCAGTAGGTAGGTTCGTTGGTATTCGGGAAATGATATCTAAAACGATTTTTGGGCCACCGGTTGAGGCGGCAATGATGATAAGTTTTCCATCTGGCATAGATTGCTATACTCCCGCAATCCTTTTAACCATCGTAGAGACATCAACAGCATCGAAAGGTTTTATGATGTAGTCTTTTGCGCCCGCATTTAATGCTTCTGTAACCAGCGACTCTTGCCCGAGAGCACTGCACATAACTATTTTCGCGTCTTGATCAATTTCTATTATCTCTTTTACGGCGTCAATTCCACTCTTTAACGGCATCACGATGTCCATTGTAGTTATATCCGGCTTTAGCTTTTTGTAGAGTTCTACAGCCTCCACACCGTTTTCTGCCTCACCAACAATTTCAAACCCTTCTGCTGTAAGTATATCATTTAGCATTGTACGCATAAAACTCGCATCATCTACAACTAATACTTTTAAACTCATTTTGCCCTCGATACTGAAATTGAATCGTCTACAAAATCAAATATTTTGTTTGAATACAAAATGTTGACTATTTTTTCTCCTACTTTAAAAACACCAGAAACAAAACTAATGTCGCTCTCTTGACTATCAATTCCTATCAATCCTTCTTCTTTAGAATCTTCATCTATTGCAATAACGTCAGTAATGAATCCTGTGAGGATGCCAATTTGCATTGTTTCATTTTTTAAGATTATTACTTGTTCAAAGCTTTCTTCTCCGGGGATTTTCAATATTTTGGAAAGATTTATAAGAGTTATGATACTACCGCCGAGATTCATTATCCCGGTGATAAAATCCGGAGCCCGAGGAACAATTGAGCTTGGTTCAAGCTGGGCTATTCGCCGAACACTTTTAATGTCTAAACCAAAGACTTCATCTCCCAGTTTAAACGTGATAATCTGCCGCTCTGATGCTGTCGACTCTTTATCGGTATAACTATTTTTTTCGCTTTCTGCCATCTTCTTATATTTCAGATCCCAGTTTTGATGTGATAATCCTTTACTCTATTACAACCCCCTTCTATCAACACAAACCATTTTCGCTTTCGGGCATCTTTTATACTTCAGACTCCAGCTTAAAACGGTCAACAACCGTTTTCAGTTCCTCAGAAATATCGGACATCTCCTGGGCGGAAGAGGCCATCTCCTCCATGGAAGCGGTCTGTTCTTCTGTGGCAGCAGAAACTTCTTCTGTAGATGCGGCATTGTCTTCTGCCACTCTTGCTATTTCTTCAATAGCTTTGACCATTTCTTCTGCCCCTTCACTCTGTTTCTGAGAGAGTTCATTTATTGCGGTGAGATTTTGCAATGATTCCAGGGCAATTTTTACTAAACCCCCAAGCGATTGCATGACCGAATTGTTAACATCTCGGCCCTCTTCAACATTTTTTAAGACTTCTCGGATTTCACTTACTGCTTCCTCGCTTCCCTCGTCGATATCTGTAATAATTCCGGAGATTTCCTCTGCAAATTTTGTTGTACTTTCAGAAAGTTTTCTAATCTCGTCTGCCACGACTGCAAAACCCCTTCCGTATTCACCTGCTCTTGCCGCCTCTATTGTGGCGTTAAGCGCCAAGAGGTTTGTCTGCTGGGCAACACCGCTTATAACACTAACGATGCTTCCAATTTCCTTTGCCCTTTCAGAAAAATCCAGCATCCCCTTGCCTATTGATTCCATGTTTCCAAAAATATTTTCCATTCTCTCCGATGCAATATTTACAAGGTCGTTTGCGGCCTTGGCTTCTTCCTGACTTTTTCCTGACGATTCCGTAAGTTCCTGAACAGTAAACGCCACCCGTTCAATACTCGAAGCAATATCCTTGATAACCGTCGAAGAACGCTCCACCAGCTCTGCCTGGTGCTCTGCCCCCCGGGAAATTTGCTCAATTGTTGAAGCTATTTCTTCGGTGGACGCGTTTATCTCTTCTGCCGAAGCAGAAAGTAGCTGGGCGGAGTCAGAAACTTTATCGGCTCCACTCTTTACGTGCCCTACAAGGTCCCTGAGACTTCCGAGCATTCTATTTGTAGAATTTGCCAGGTCTACTGTTTCGTCGGGAAAAATCTTTCTGTGGGAGATATTTATATACTTGGTTAAATCACCTTGGCTGATGAGTTCGGCGATATTATTCAACTCCCTGAAATCTTTTGTGAAAGACCGGGTAAAAAGAAAGCCAATAACAAGACCTACCAGTATCGCTACTGAGACAGAAAAAAATGTACCCCAAAAACCCTTTGATATACCAAAGATACCACTTTCACTTACCTTCATGATTAGGACTGTTGTGAGTATCACCAGAAAAAAACTAAGGATAAACTTCCATCCAATTTCAATTCTCATTTTATTGCCTCCAATTCCCTTCTATTACAACACAATAAAAACTTTTAAAATACTTCTACTATATTACACCAATTGCAAACAAAAAGAAATATTTTATTTCGATATTTTTCTATATACCCTGTCGGAAATACTTATTGCCTCAAATAGTTGTCTGCCCTTACCAACCAAGGACTCCGTTCTTCCCAATACCAAGAACCCGCCGGGCAGCAATTGCTTGTAAAAACCCTCCTGAATATCTTCCTGATACGACCTTAAAAAATAGATAAGGAGGTTTCTGCACATAATAAAGTCAAACCGGCTGTACACCCTGTGGGTAAAAACATCTTTTTTTAAAAAGATCACTGAACTCTTCAAGCCCGGCGTTACTTGAAAACCATTTTTTACAACAGTAAAGTACTTTTGCAAGTGTCTTTTGGGGATCTTCGAAACCTTATCAGGAGAATATACTCCCTTAACCGCAGTAAATAACGCCTTTTTATCAACATCCGTTCCGATCACTTTCAGTTTTAAATTTTTTCCCGCTTTTTGAAATTGCTCCAGAAAAATCATGGCTATGCTGTAAGGCTCCTCCCCTGTGGCACAACCCACACACAAAACATTAATTTTCTTTTCGCCTCTTTCGATCTTATCTTGGCAAATCACTGGGACTACTATTTCACTAATTTTTCTGAATGTTTGCTTGTTTCTAAAAAAGCTGGTTACATTGATAGTCAAGACTGAAACAAGTTTTTTGTATTCATCTGGATTTCTTTCAACAAAATTCAGATACACTTCTGGAGACTTGTGCTGAATTGCCCGCATCCTGACCTTCAACCTACGACCCAGATACTCGTCTTTGTATATGTTTATGTTTACATTCGATCTGTCAGTAATCAACGACCTTAGTCTTGTAACGGAACTTTCTGCCAGAACAATATCATATTCTTTGTTTTCTAAAATGGCTCGCACCATTATAATGGGAGCACTTCCAGAATGTCCCTTGCAGCACGGCGGCTCATTATAGAAATGAGCCCCAAGTTCGCATCTCTTTTGGCAATGACAGCAAGCAACGCTTTTCCTCCAATATCGGTTAAAACTACCTGTCCCGAAGTACTTAAAACAATGGTGTTTTGGATATCCCCCTGTTTTAACTCCTTTACAACCCTATTTACAGCAGCCTGTGTCGCCGTCGATACTGCCGCAATTATCTCCTCCTCTGGCCCGGTTGGAAGCGTTGAGGCCAACACCAGTCCATCGTAGGTCTCTAAAACGGCAGATTCCACACCGCTTATTGAATTGCAGAGCTCCTGAACCGATTTTTTTAATGCCTCAGCTTTATAAACACCCACAGTTTTCCCTCCGTGGTCTAAAGTTTCTCAAGTAACAAATCCAGTACCTTTTCCGTACTCTCCTTATCTATAGCAATTAAAGGAAGTATGAAGGCGTCTTCGGGAAGCTCAAGTTCCTTTTTTAGCTCCTCAACTGATAAAGCATTAGGTAAATCTTGCTTGTTTGCAGCTACCACAAATGGTTCTTCGAGTATCTCCGCGAAAAACTTGATGATCTTTCTGGCATCACCAAACCTCTCTTTATCTGTAGAATCTACAATCACGATGAACCCAAGCATATTTTCCGTCAACACTTCCCACATAATCTGAAACTGTTCCTGACCCGGTGTTCCAAATATATATATCTTATTACCATCACGGGTTACCTTCCCAAAATCCATCGCAACAGTTGTCTCACCCTTTATAGATGCAAGATCGGTCGCTGTTACCTTCTTTTCGGTTGATATTACTTCAATCTCACTTATTGTTCTTATATATTGCGTCTTTCCACTGTTAAAAGGGCCTGTAACAACAACTTTTAAACGTTTCATATTATTCTCCTAATATTTTGATTTTCAAATTGATGCTCTTAAACCCAAATTCTCATTTAAGACTTAAAATACCACTTACATTAAATATATATTACTTTTTGACAACTTAGTCAAGGAAAATTACTTTATTCAAACAATAAGATTTTTACTATTTAAAGAAGTCTATTACATCATGCAATTTGTCCGTAACAGGAAATTCGTTCAGACTTTCAAAAAAAATCTTCCCATAGCTCCGTTTATAAAGCCTTGCGTCAAGCACACTCAAAACCCCCCTGTCTCTGTCTGATCTTATCAGCCGTCCCATCCCCTGTCTCAATGATATCACCGCCCTTGGCAATTGAAACTCCATAAAAGGATTTAACCCACTTCGTTCAACAAACTCAATCTTCGCTTCAATCAAAGGGTCGGCAGGAGAATCAAAGGGAAGTTTATCAATGACAACAAGCGACAAAGCCTCCCCCGGCACATCAACCCCTTCCCAAAAAGAGACTGTCGCAAAGAGAACCGACTCTATCTCCTGTTGAAACCGTTTTAGGAGGACATTTTTGGGTGCCTCTCCCTGAATAAGCATTTCGTAGGGCAACTTTGATGCAAGCCCATCGTGCACATCCCTCATGTTTTTGAGACTGGTAAAAAGGATGAGGGCTCGCCCTGAGCTTGCACCAACGATCTCTTCCACCGTTTTGGATACGGCATTAACAAACTCCATGCTGTTTGGGAGGGGGAGCTTTCTTGGCACGTAGAGAAGGACATTAGATTCGGTGTCAAATCCCCCTGATATCACAATTTCATCGGTTTGACCGTCAAGTCCAATGCTCGACTTAAAAAATTCAAAACTGCCTGAAACCGTAAGTGTCGCCGAAGTAAAAATTATTGTGTCGATGTTTTCAAAAAGTTGACGCCTCATCTCATAAGAAATATCCAAGGGGAACGCACTTAAAAATATCCCCCTTCCTCGACGCTCACATACAAAAACATAGCTGTCGTCGGGCATCGTAACAACAAAATCGATGGCGTCACAAATCTCACCTACCCTTCTGGCCAAGGAGACTACCGAATCTGCATTCCCATAAAGACCCTTTATTCTATCTCGAAGAATAAAAAGCATCGATATTAAGACCTCGGCTTTTTTTATCTCGTCTGGTGTAAAAAAACCCTTTAACATCCTTTTTTTTACATTTTCCCCTTTCTTTGAAAAACCTTTCTTCTTCATCAACGCCCCAAAAAAGGTGTCTGTGGCCTCCGCAAGCTTTTTGGTATTGTTCAGAACATCCTTGTTGGTCACCCCTTCGGCGGCCATCTCGCTCAAAATGTCCCGAATAAGCTCCTCTATTCTGTACGGGGAGATCGTTATCCCAAAGTGAGAGGTAGATACCTTCTCAAGATTGTGGGCTTCGTCCAAGACCAGCGCCTCGTAGTTTGGTAATACCCCCATCCCTCCCGAAGTTTTTATCCCCAAGTCCGCCAAAAAAAGGTGGTGATTGACCACTACAATTTCTGCCGACTGGGCCTCTCTCCTTATCCGGTTTACAAAACACTCGTCAAAGTGGAAACACTTTTGTCCGTAACAGCTGTCCGGTGTCGATGCTATTTCGTACCAAGGGGCAAAGTTGTCGGGGAGGCTCTCTATCTCTGCTCTATCGCCCGTTTCGGTCTTTTTTGCCCACTCTTCAATGACCTTAAACATCTTGTTGTCATTTTTAAACTCGAAAGTTCCCTGTCGAACAAATCGGGAAAACCGCCTTATGCAAAGATAGTTGTTTCGCCCTTTTAACTTAACTGCCTTTATTTTCCGTCCAAAAGCCCTCTCAATTATCGGAATGTCGCCATCGATAATCTGATCCTGAAGGTTCTTGGTCCCCGTGGAGATGACAACCCTTTTACCAGATAGCAATATAGGATAGAGATAGGCCAGAGTCTTTCCCGTCCCCGTTCCCGCCTCTACAAGCAGGTACTTCTCGCCTGTCAGGGCAGATAGCACCTCACTGGCCATATCTATCTGCCCGGCCCTAAATTCATAACCAGCAAGGGCATTAGAGAGGAGGCCCTTCTTCCCAAAAAACTCCTCTATCTTGCCGTTTTTGTCCGATGGACTTCCCATAGTTGACTTCAACCTCGAAAGATGATATAAAACATATTAGGCTTTTTATGCCAAACAATTTGACCTAAAGAATACTAAATATTTTAGCAAAAAAAGGGCAATTAAACAATTAAGATGTGTAAAACAAATTTTTCATTAAATCAAGGAGTGAAAAATGAGCAACGGCGAT
>JAUWME010000488.1 GCA_030613285.1 Candidatus Zymogenus sp.
ATTTCAAGTCTATTTCTGGACTTGAGGGAAAATATAACATATAATTAAGCAATTTTTGTAAAAGAGCCGATGATACCCACAAGAGAGACGTGTCTAAAAATATTACGGGAAAATGAGGTTCCCGAACATATTATCAACCACAGCCTTACGGTGGAGAAGGTGGCACTTTTTATCGCGAGGGAGATTAACGTGGCAACAAATCGTGACGGCAGCAAGCTCAATTACGACCTCATCAGTGCCGGGGCGCTCCTCCACGACATTGCAAAAATTAAGGCAATGGAAAAAGGGGAGAACCACGGGGAGCTGGGGGGGAAGATGGTAAAGGAGATGGGTTTTCCGAAAGTGGCAGATTCTGTAAAGCAGCATATTCGTCTGGACAGCTACGACAAAATGGAGGAGATTACCGAGGTGGAGGTCATAAATTATGCCGATAAGCGGGTTGCCCACGACATTGTTGTTCCAATGTCAGAGCGATTCTTGGACATTCGCCACCGTTACGGGAAAGGCTCCAGAATAATCCTTGCCAGAATTGAGAAGTCGAGGAAACTCACCTTGATTGTTGAGGAGAGGATCTTTGAGATACTCCCCTTTAAACCAGATGATCTTTTAAAACAAATGGAGAGTATTGATTAATAAAATTAGGAGGATGTGAAAGTTGGATTTCATACTGGACAGGCTTGCCATCGGCGATCTTTCCGATGCCAAAAACGAACAGATACTAAAAGACAGTGGGATTACCGCAATATTGAATGTGGCCCAGGAGGCGTACCCCGAACCGAACCTCGACGACTTCGACTACTACAAGGTGAACATTGATGATGGTCAGGCGATGGATCTTTCCCACATTGGGGATGCGGTGGATTTTATCCACTCCCGGATAAGACACGGCAAGGTGCTTGTTCACTGCCTGATGGGGATCAGCCGTTCTTCCACCATTTTGCTTTGCTATCTCCACGAGTGCGGTTTCAGCCTCAGAAGCGCCATGAACCTCATCAAGAAAAAACGCCCCGACGCCCAGCCCCACATTGCCCTTTACAATTCCGTTCAGGAATATTATGCAAACAAGGAAAGGGAAATGGCCAAAAAGAGAGAGGCGAAGGGGAAATAGAGGCGTAGCTTAAAATGAAAGATACAAAGATGAAGACGAAAATAAGGGAAATGGTAATTGCAGATTACGATGGCGTGAGGACGCTCTGGGGGGAAACGGCGGGGCTTGGCCTTTCCAGTGCAGATGAAAGGGGCGAGGTTGAAAAATTCCTCGATGCAAATCCCAAGACATCGCTGATCATCGAAATTGATGGGGAGATAGTAGGTTCGGTCCTCGGCGGGTTTGATGGCAGGAGAGGGTATATTTATCATCTAACGGTGGTGGAAAAGATGCGGGGCAAGGGGTTTGGAAAAATGTTGATGGATGAGCTTGAATTGCGATTTAAAGAAATTGGCGCCCACAAAATCCACCTGATGATTTACCTCGACAACGAAAACTGGAGATTTTACGAAGAGAGAGGATACAAAAGGCGGGATGGCGAGCTTTTTATTATGAGCAGTGACCTCGGTTAATTAAATAAGTTGGGGAAATGTGAAAAACCGAATAAGGACATCCTCGAAAGCTCTTATAGTTTTTGGATTTGCCATTATGCTTTTTGGCATGCTCTTGATGGTCAAGGTGGAGGCGATGCCCAACGTCATCGGGGGGGGTGTTATCGCCATGGGCTTTCTCTTCTTCATCGGTGGTGTTGGAATTTTCACGGTAACAACGATAATCTACATGGTTAGTAAAAACCCGAACCAAATGACGGGGAAGGTTATCGTGGGAGAATATGGAACACTCATAGAGTCTGGCCAGATGGTGAAGCACCCCGCCCAACTTCCGGCTCGGAGGGTTCTCCCAGGCAAAATTGATGGCGTTCCGCGGGGCATCAGGCTCTATTACAACCCAACCGCTCGCTATGGCATTTCCAAGAGGACAGAATTCTTCTCGCCGTTTGAGGACAAAGTGGCTGGATTCAAACTTTATCCCACGGGTGAAGAGGTTAGGTCGGATGTGGAGGTAAAGGTAAGATTTGCCCAGATGTTTTATGTGCCGGGGTCTGACTACGAGGCGTTTAAGAAATCGGGGTTAAATATCGATGCCATGTCTGCCCTCATGGAATTTTTAGATGGCAACG
>JAUWME010000367.1 GCA_030613285.1 Candidatus Zymogenus sp.
ACTCGTGGGATGCGCTCCCACCCATGGCACCGCTGTCCGCTTCCACCGGCACCGACGGCAGCGCCATGCGAGAAAATATCCTGCCGTATGCACCATACACATCCTTGTAATATTCAGAAAGATCCTCAACACTCCTATGAAAACTGTATGCATCCTTCATCAGAAATTCCCGAACCCGAACAAGCCCCCCCCTGGGCCTCGCCTCGTCTCTGATCTTGGTCTGGATGTGGTTGAGCATAAACGGGAGGTCCCGATATGACGAAACGTAACCCCTCGCTAAGTCTGTCACCGTCTCCTCATTGGTCATGGCAAGACACATATCCGCCCCCCGACGATCCTTAAATCTTATAAGCTCAGACCCCATGCTGTCGTATCGTTGGGATTCAATCCAGAGAGAGGCGGGGTTGATGACCGGCATCAATACTTCCTGACCGCCAATTCCGTCCATCTCTTCTCTGATTATCGTCATTATCTTCGTCATGACTTTAAACGCCAACGGCGTAAAGTCAAAAACCCCAGCCGTTACCTGCCTGATAAATCCCCCTTTGAGAAGTAACTTGTGAGAGGGGATTTCTGCATCTCCTGGGTCTTCCCTCCTGGTTCTGATAAGGGACCTGGAATATCTGGTAATGTTGGTTTCCACGAAAACTTGACCTCCTGTACGAACGGTTGGTTTATTGTACTTTTTTGATTTAAACTGCTTACTGGTTAATATAGCAAGACGGGGAAAAAGTCAAGGGATTTTAGGGTTACTGCTACAAGTAGAAAAGGGGGAATTCACCCCCGTGCTGACCATCACCGTGCCCGCCCTTTGCCGCCGGACAATCTTTTGTTTTCCCACATTTTAACATCTCTCAGCAATTAATTTTAGTCATATCCAAATCCTCTGAACAGTCTGACTAAAATCACAAAGACGAGGTCAGAAGTAGGTCAATACATCATCTTCACACTGTTTTCACAACACATGAATGGGTTTTGGGCGATATTTATTTGGACATTCAAGCTTCACTCAATCTTCCAGCAACGGCATGAGCTTTTGTCTAATTGTTTAGTTTTGTAAAAGAGTTTGGATATTCCTTGAGTGGTGGGCAGTTAGTAACTTTTTTGTTAAAACCTCTCAATGAATTGTGCGCTTTAAGTCCTTCGTTGCACCCTTGATGAACTCAATTGCTTCTTCGGTGTACTCATTCTCATAAGCAAATTCAGGTGTTGCAATCGATATTGCAATCGAAAAGGATTCTCCAAACCAACCCGCAAGGTCGATCAACGCACACCTCTCTGAACAAAAAGGGCGAAACAACATCGCTGTCGTTTCGCCGCAGATTGGACACTTCATTATTTCTTCATCCCTTTCAATATTTTCACCAAACTCCCCAGCCTCCACCTTTTAAATATTCACTACAACCCAACATTCCCAGCACTCCCTACAACCCCACCACCCTATCGTAAATACCGGCAGTCCCACGTTTTTTAAACATTCCCATCAACCCCAACAACCCAGCAATATCTCTATTTACTTCTCGATCTCTTCTGCCTTTTTTTCTTCTCCCGCCTCGATATATGCATCTCTGGCAAAGACGAGTTTTCCTGCGGCCTTCGCATTTTCGGCAAGGTTTATTAGATCGTTACGCTCCATCTCCCATCCCATCAGCTCGTTTCCACGGTGATAAAAAAAGAAATCCCCGTTTGATATTGCATCTTTGAGGACTTTTCTGACCCCATCTTCGGAGCCAGCCTCGTAGTAGAAATTCAGGGCGTCTGACAACTCACCACTTTCCAGAAAGAGCTCTGCGTATTTAATAAGCTCGCTGGGTGATTCCGGGCTTTTCTTGGCATCCCCGTAAAGAACCAGACTCTTTTTTAATGGACTTAAAATACTCACGGCTATTTGTCACCTTTTTCTACAACTTCTGTGGTTTCGGACTTTTCTTCAGATGTTTCTGTGGATTTCTTTGGCTCATCTTTTTCAGCCTTATCGTCATAGGAATCGAAGAGGTCTTCGGTTGGAACGCCCAGCTCTCTGATGTTTTCAAAGCTCACCTTACCTGCGGCGATTTCCCTTAGGGCATTTACCACTTCTTTGTTATCTGTGGCGTCAATCGTAGATTCGGCGCCCTCTTTTAGTTGTTTTGTTCGTTTAACCGCCAGATGCACGAGTAAAAAACGGTTTTTTACTTCTTTCAAGCAATCCTCTACTGTAATCCTTGCCACTTTTGCGCCCCCTTTATTCTATTAAATCGTTAAGTTCGGAGCCGAGATCATCCACAAGATTCGGCTCTACCGCATATATTTCTTTGCTTTTTTTAAGAAAAGACGATATCGCTGAAATATAGTTTTCTTCGATATCTACCTTCCCAAACTTTATCTCGCCAATCTCCTTTTTATCCTTGTCTTTGAGGACTATTTTCATTGTCGGTTTTTCAATACCAAAACCGCCTTTGTCCTTGTTATTGGAAATCACCTTGAAATAGGCAAGTTCCCTCACTGTATCAATGATATATTTCATGTCGCTGGAGTCGATGTTCTTTTTCTCAGGTGAAATCATCTTCCATTTCTTTTTCTTTTTATTAAACTCGTAAGTTGCAGAATCCCAGTCTATCTTCACATATTCAACATCATCCACTTCAAACCTCAAAAGTGACTTGTCTTTGAGATCAAAGAAGGTCGATGTTAAGTTCTCGATTTTTTTTGCTGGAAAGCTAAAGATGAAATCTCCCCCATCTGTAAACCCTTGAGAATATCCATATCCCGTCTCTCCTTCCGCTTTTCCGATCATAACTTTCATCTTCTTTTTCTTTTTGTCCTTCAAATATTCAACGGTGATGGATATTGTGGGATTATCAAGTCCGTATTTACTAAGATTTTTTGAGGGTCTCTCCAAAACCTTGGCAAATTTTAGATCCTTAAAATCCCAAAGGAAATTTTCGATGGTGACCTTATCTCCAAGTGTCTCCTTGGGCTTTACAAGCTTCCACGATTTGTTTTTTCTCTCGCACTCAATCTTATCGTTACCAGAAGACAGAGAAAAGCCTGTAACATCGTCCACAACGTACTCAAAGATTACCTTTTCCATGAGCTTATCCACAGAAAAAGAAAGCCTGTTTTTTACGGCCTCTTTTACTGTAAACACCCAAGGGAGTCCCTCTATGTTTGCATAGAAATTCCCTTTATCGTCCACGTTGCCGATTTTGAGTATTGATGTTTTCCCTTCCTTGTTGATGGCCAAAAAGGTCATTGAGGAATTATCGTCTCCTCCTAAACCATATTCTTCAAGATTGATATCAGCATCATCAAAAAATTTCAGGGCTTTTGAGTCGTTGACAAAATTCAGTATATTCTGCACCTCGTCC
>JAUWME010000073.1 GCA_030613285.1 Candidatus Zymogenus sp.
CTGACTTCACCAAATTCCTGACCGGTGATATCAAGGGCATGAAGGTTGGAATTCCAAAGGAGTATTTTGGAGAAGGGCTCGATCCTGAGGTGAATGAGAGGGTGATGGAGGGTGTGAGCGTCTTGGAGGCCGGTGGTGCAAAGATAGTCGAGATCAGCCTCCCACACACCGAATACGCATTGGCGTCATATTACATCATTGCGTCTTCCGAGGCCAGCTCAAACCTTGCCAGATATGATGGCGTAAGGTATGGAAATAGATTATTAAGGGAGTCAGATGAATCGAGGGGGTCAGAATCGGAAGAGGGGATAATCGAGATGTTTATGAGATCAAGATCGGCGGGCTTTGGTGAGGAGGTCAAAAGGAGAATAATGTTGGGGACTTATACCCTCTCCTCTGGCTATTACGACGCCTACTACAAAAAGGCCCTTCAGGTCAGGAGACTCATCCGGGAAGACTACGACAACGCATTTGAAAAAGTGGACGTTGTTGCGTGTCCCGCCGCCCCTGCTCCTGCTTATAAAATCGGGGAGAAGATTGAAGACCCCTTGTCCATGTACCTTGTGGATGTCTACACCGTAACAGCAAATCTTACGGGAATCCCAGGCATATCCGTCCCCGCCGGGACAAATTCTTCGGGTCTTCCTATTGGGCTTCAGCTTTTGTCAAAACCGCTGGGGGAGGGGGACATCCTTCGGGCGGCGTACTACTTTGAGGCGAATCGGAAAGCAGAAACCCCCCTGCCAAAACTGTAGTTTTATTTTAACCTGAATTTGTGCATTAAAAGGGAATCAATTATTCTGTCATTCCCAACTTGATTGGGAATCCAGCTTGATATTTATACTATCATCCTCCGCTTGACTGGGGATCCAGATTGATATCCAATGAATTTCCGCTTCCCAAGGAAATAACATTATGATTTTATTTTAGCTTGGATTCCCGCATTCAAAGGGAATGACAGACTGCTTTTTAGTCGCCTTACTCCACCTTGTTATTGCGAGGAGATAGCACACCCGAAGGGTGGACTAATGACGTGGCAATATTCTTAATGGCGTTGCCCCTGCGGGGCAATCGGGTTGTTAGAGCGCCTATTCTCGTTTGTGAACGTTTCTATTGCTATTGGCCTATTTGTCTTTTTTGTCCTTCCAGTTCCACCACTTGAGAAGCACAGGATCGTGGACGGAATTTTCCGCAAAATACACCGCGCAACGAAAGACATACAACACACATCTGTCAATATGTTGCCCCCGAAGAGATGAGAGGTCGTGATACATCTTCTCTGGATTTTCGCCTTGCAATTCTTCTACTTCCTGATACCCAAGGTCTGCTAAATCTTGGGACAGGCTCTTTCCCACCCCTGGGATTACCTGCAATTTCTCAATGTTGTCCATTTTTTGTTGTCCTTTGAAGTTAATGCTGAAAATGGTGCCGAGCTTCTCAAAAAACTACTCTGATGTCACGGCGTCTGCTTACTATTTACTATTACGACCAAGTTGACATCGTTTCAAAGCCCAACTTTGCGGATGTATTAAGTCTAACTTGATTATGATTAAGCATTATAAGAGTTGAAAAGGGTTGGGTCAACCGAAAAAGAGCATTTTCCCCCCTTGCCATCGTTGAAATTGGCTCAGCTCTCAATTTCGTGAGTGTCCCGTTTCTCTAATTAAAGATATTTAACTTGAAAAGGCGAAAAAGGTGTGACATTTCTGCAAACTATCTGGTATAATCCAAAATCAATTTCTTTTCCTTAAAATATCAGTTATGAATTATAGAACAGTAATCGGCCTTGAGGTACACGCACAGCTTTTGACGTCTTCAAAGATTTTTTGTGGATGTTCCACAAAGTTTGGGGCCGAGCCAAATACACATATCTGTCCGGTCTGTACGGCCCAGCCCGGCGTCCTCCCTGTACTAAACAGGAGCGTTGTTGAGTTTGGTATAAAAACGGCCCTTGCCACCAAGAGCGAGATTGCCCCATTTGGTCAGTTTGCAAGGAAGAACTACTTTTATCCCGACCTTCCAAAGGGATACCAAATTTCCCAGTTTGAGTTTCCCCTCTCAAAGGGTGGTTATGTTGAGATTGAAACAAACGGTGCCAAAAAGAAAATAGGCCTTACTCGAATTCACATGGAGGAGGATGCAGGAAAACTCATCCACGATGAGGATGCGCCGGTGTCATATGTTGACCTCAACCGTACGGGTGTGCCGCTATTGGAGATTGTCTCGGAACCTGACATGAGCACCCCTGAAGAAGCGGGGGCCTACCTTAGAAAATTAAGGAGTATCCTTCGTTACTTGGAGGTCTGCAACGGAAACATGGAAGAGGGGAGTTTTCGTTGCGATGCCAATATCTCCATAATGCCTGAAGACGCCAAGGAGTTTGGAACGAGGACCGAGCTCAAAAATATGAATTCCTTCAGAAACGTTGAACGGGCCCTCGAATTTGAGATTATAAGACAGAAAGAAGTACTCGATGATGGAGGGAGTGTAATTCAAGAGACTCGACTCTGGAACGATTCAAAGAACATCACCGAATCAATGCGGGGAAAAGAAGAAGCCCACGACTACCGCTATTTTCCCGATCCGGACCTCGTCTTTATGAAAATTGACAAAGATTGGATAAATAAGATTAAGAAGGGCATCCCGGAGCTTCCCGACGAGAAAGTCAAAAGATTTATTGAGGTTTTTAAACTTTCTCCCTACGACGCCCATGTACTTACAGCCGAAAAGGCAACCGCAGACTACTTTGAAGATGTGGTAAAGGGAGGCGCAAACCCAAAGCTCTCCAGCAACTGGATTATGGTGGAGCTGATGAGAGAGCTAAAGGAGCACAAAACAGATATTGAAAACTCCCCGATTTCTCCCAGTGCCCTCTCAAATCTCATCGGGCTTATCGAAGACAAAACAATCAGTGGAAAGATCGCCAAAGATGTTTTTGTCGAGATGTACAATACAAACAAAAGTCCCGATGAAATAGTAAAGGAGAAGGGTCTTGTACAGATTGCAGACCCTGATGAAATCGGGAAGATTGTTCAAAAAATCCTTTCAGAGAACCAAAAAGAGGTGGATGAATACAAAGCGGGAAAGGAGCAACTTCTAAAATTCTTCATCGGCCGAATTATGAAAGAAACCAAGGGGAAAGCGAACCCCCAGATGGTAAACGAAATCCTAAAGGATCAACTGCAAAAGTAACTGGTCATATTATACTATACCATGCGCCAGAGTTGCTGGATAATTGGAAGGGGCTGCTGGAATAATTACAAGGGGTTGCTGGATAATTGCAAATGCCACAGTGCAAAGTAAGAGATTGGTAAATGGAAAAAACTACAATATTTAAAAGAAGCGTTAGAAGAAGCGTCAAAAAAGACAGCGGCAAAAAGCAAAAAAGTGCAGGGAGAAAGCTAATAAAATGCCTTGTCTTGTTTGGTATGTTTGCCGTGTTGCTCTTTTTTCTTGCGGCTCTTTTTCTCCCAAAGTTGGTGGACACCACCGTTTATAGGGAGAGTCTTGAGCAATGGCTTTCTTACGAATTTGCACGGGACGTAACGGCCAAAGATATTGAAATCAATCTTATCAATGGGTCGAAGATCATTCTAAAGGATCTGACTATTATGGACGACCCCGCTTTTTCTGAGGAGCCGTTTCTTATATCAAAAGAGGCTGTGCTTTCTGTCAAGTTTTTTCCCATAATCAGGGGCGAGCTCGTGATTGATGGGATTGTTTTTGTGGAGGCTGACCTTTCGATAATTAAAGATAGTAAGGGAAAATATAACATTGAATCCCTCGGAAATGGAAATTATACAAATCATAATGGAGAGAATTTGCCCCCAACTGACCTGTCAGGTTTTTTTAAATTACCTTTTAAAGAAAAGAGTACCGAGATTGAGAGGATTGCCTTTACAGATTCTGTGGTGTCCCTAAATAGAATAGGAGACGATGACATCACCGAAGAGATTTTGAAGTTTGAAGGATTGGATGTAGCATTAGAAGACCTGAAACCACAGGAAAATGGACTCCTCTCTGGCATGATTTTGCAAAGTGACGTAGATGACCGAAATATGTCGAACATCTCCGCCCTTTTTCGTTCTTCAAAATTACCGTCGTCGGGCAAACTTACCATCAATAACTCGTTGGGTACTTTTTTGGGCATACCCTTTGAAGAAGTGAAACTGAACGCAACGATCAGAGATAACGTTTTTAAAGTTGATGAAATGAGTTTTAAACTGTTTGGTGGAGTGGTCAAGTCAAAAGGTTTCATTGACCTTTCCGGCAAGGTTCCTGAACTTGTCATCAATAGCTCAATCGCAGGCTCAATGGCCAACAAACTCATTGGAATTATAACCTCAAATGATGAGACCTTTTTTGGCAAGACCACGTTTGAGGGAACGTTTACAGGCAAGGGAAAAACTATCGACGAGATGAAGCAAAAGCTTTCTGGGGAGGGAATCTTCAGAATTGAAGATGGGATAATTCCAGCCTTCAGTATTCGCACAGAGCTTCTTTCCCTGGGGATTATCCCCCGAAACGATTTGCCGGAGGACTTGGATACACGCTTTTCAATAATCGGGGGGATCTTTCTTCTTTCTGACGGCAAGTTTAAGACATCAACCATTGTTCTAAAAACCTCGGAGTGGGATGCTTTTGCACGGGGATCGTTAAGTATGGATGGTAAAATAGAAGTTAAAGGCAACATCTTCCTTGCAGATTCTATGGCTGTTGAATTAAAGTCGGAATACATCCCGTCTTTTATTAAGAACGCGGTGGGGAGATTCTCTATTCCATTTACATTTAGCCTTACAGGGGATATTGAAAACCCCGAATTTTCGCTACGGCCCAAGTTCCTAATGAAAAAAAACGCCGACGAGATATTTGAGGATTTTAAAAGGGAGCTTGAGCAACAAAATCAGGAAGAACATTCCATCAAATTCATCAATTACTAATAGTCTTTCCTACCTTTATGTCATTTCATACAATAATCTGGCTTGGCCATGCAATCGAGATAATCGATCAAACTCTCCTTCCTCAACAAAAGGTTTACATCACTCTTGAGGATCCGCTCCAAGTTTTTGAGGCGATAAAAGAGCTTAAGGTTCGCGGTGCGCCGGCCATCGGTGTTGCAGCAGCGATGGGAATGGCCCTGGGCGCTATGAAGATAAAATATTCCGACAAAGATGAATTTATGTCAAAGCTCAACGACGTCGCCGACCTTTTGGCCTCTTCGCGCCCTACTGCAAAAAACCTCTTTTGGGCCATTGAAAAAATGATGGTGATTGCAAAAAGTGGCGATGATGCCCCAGATAAAATAATCAAGAAACTTGAAAGGAAGGCCCTTCAGATATATGAAGAGGATATTGCCATAAACAAAAAAATCGGTGAGAATGGAGCTGCTGTTTTAAAATCGGGTGAAACAGTTATGACCCATTGTAACGCAGGGGCATTGGCTACCGCCGGATATGGTACGGCACTCTCGGTTATAAGAGCGGCGGTTGAGGTCGGCAAAGATATAAAAGTAATTGCAACAGAAACCAGACCGCTCCTTCAAGGGAGCAGGCTTACCGTTTGGGAACTCATGGAAGACAACATTGACGTTACGCTTATCACCGACAGTATGTCGGGACACTTTATGAAGGATGGTAAGATAAACAAGATAATTGTTGGTGCAGATAGAATTTCCGCGAATGGAGATGTGGCAAATAAAATTGGAACATACAACCATGCCGTTGTTGCCAAAGAAAATAATGTCCCTTTTTACGTGGCCGCCCCACTTTCTACAATTGATGCGGACACAAAATGTGGAGATGACATCCCCATCGAAGAAAGAAATCCCATTGAGGTAAGGGAGTTTATGGGGACTACTTCCACGGTAAAGGACGTCCAAGTGTTTAATCCTGCCTTTGACGTTACTCCTAATCGATTTGTAAGCGGCATTATCACCGAATGTGGGATACTTTACCCTCCTTACATTAAAAGCATAAGCAGGGTAATTTCGGAAAACAGAGTTGAAAATGGGATCGATTGAGAGAGTTTACAAGCAATTTTTCGTCTCCAAATTTAAAATGACCTTTTTCATTATTTTCTAAATTTCCACTATAGTATAATAATTATCTTGTATGTTTGTACAAATTCAAGTATAATGTTGACAAAGTTTTGTTTTCTTCATTGCTACTTTTGATGTTACTTTTA
Organism: Candidatus Zymogenus sp.; assembly: GCA_030613285.1. GTDB lineage: Bacteria > Desulfobacterota > Zymogenia > Zymogenales > Zymogenaceae > Zymogenus. The sequence goes on from JAUWME010000073.1 coordinate 6,184, forward strand.
TTGGACTTCTACAGATTCGATTATTGAGCTGGTTAAAGAATAAAATACTAATACGGTTTCCTTTTGGCAAGACAGAAGGAAAAACGGAGAAAAGGGTCGCAAAATCCCACCGCTCCCAAAAAACCGTAATCCTTTCAAGAGATAAACACCCCATCTCCCGAAAAAATATCGACCAGAGTGCCTTAAAGGTCTTGTACCGCCTGCATAACAAAGGTTACAAAGCTTACCTCGTCGGAGGAAGTGTTAGGGACCTCCTTATCGGAAAGACACCGAAAGATTTTGATATTGGCACTGACGCCACACCAAAGGAGATTAAACGTCTTTTTGGCAACAGCATTATTATCGGGCGAAGGTTTAAAATTGTCCACATTAGGTTTAGAGGAAATAGAGTAATTGAAGTTACAACATTCAGAAGAAAGGCCGATGAGGATGCTTCACGGGCAGGACTTCCAACATTAAGGGACAATACCTTCGGCACTTCCATTGAAGATGCCTTTAGAAGGGATCTTACCATCAACGGTCTTTTTTACAATATCGCAGATTTTACGGTCATCGATCATGTTGGTGGAATGAAGGATATCAAGGATGGGATTGTTAAAGTAATTGGTGACCCCGAAGAGCGTTTTACCGAAGACCCGGTCAGGATGATACGCACAATTCGCCACAGTGCCCGCACCGGTTTTACTATCGATAAAGATACAGCCAAAGCAATTAAAAAGCTTTCTAAAAACATCGCCCTGTGTCCTACTCCCAGGCTTCATGAGGAGATACTAAAAGACTTACGAAACGGCCACTCCAGAGAGGTCTTCAGGCTTTTTAAAGAATATGGTATATTGAAGGTGCTTTTCCCAAGTATCTGTAAATCCATAGAGAGCACCCAGATTACAGAAGAGATGGTTTTAACATCCCTCGGACTTTTGGATGATCTTGTTATGTCTTCAATTAAGCCATCTGTTCCATTTCTTCTTTCCGTCCCGATGATTCCATCGACAATAACGCATATTAACAAAACTATTTCAAAAAGTAACGGGGACGGAATTGATATCCCAAGATTAATTCATAAACATCTTTTTGATTCCTTAAAAAGCATTGGGATTTCAAAGAAAAACCTCGATGCTATGAAACACCTTATCTACCTTAATTGGAAGATGCTTCGTAGTTTAGAAAAAGGTTTCATCCCAGCCAACCTGATGAGAAAGAATCATTTTCCAAAGGCCTTTAATCTCTTGGGGATTTCAGCCTGGGTCTTTGGATATTTTCCGGATCTTCCCTACCCGCCGGTGAGTGATAGCACCGATCCACTGAGACGTCTTTTGAGGGCCCCTCGAAAGAGACCGAAGGTGAAATCCCGGCCAAGAAAAACGAAGAAATTTCAACAGTCAAAGGCGGATTCTCGCCAAGAAAGAAAATAGTCCAATTCTATCCACCTCAAGATTATTATCCTTGCTTTTTGCATCGTAGAGTAGTAGAATTTCACATTGTCGGGGCGTAGCGCAGTCTGGTTAGCGCACCTGCTTTGGGAGCAGGGGGTCGGAGGTTCAAATCCTCTCGCCCCGACCAACTTTCTCTAACAATATCAAGCATTTATAAAAATCACCACTCATCCAAATTACCAAAAATATGAAGTGTTACAAAAAGTGTTACAAAAATATCCAAAAAAAATCACCTCTTTTTGAAGGGTAATACCTTCCCCCGTTCTATCTTATCTGTAAATCCCACTAAATCTACTATCTCATTTAAGTGCTTATCTGTTACACTTAAATATCTTTTAGTAGTTTCAAGATCACTATGACCTAAAATGATTCGTACAGACTCAACATCTGCACCTGCCATTAGTAAATGACTTGCAAAAGTACGTCTGGCACAATGCCATCCTCCCTTATCAACAACATCTGCTTTCTTAAGTTCCTTTCTTATATCTCTATCGAGGCAATTTTTTCTTGGTCTACCATATTTATTCGGAAACACATAGGGAATATCTGAAGGTACATTATTCCTTTGCTCAATAATAACATCAAGTGCTTCTCGATTTAATTTAAGGTAATTACAAACGATTTTCCACCAAATTAGTTAGATAAGAAACGATAATTTCAAAAATATCATTATAACGGTTATTGTATCGAAACTCCATCTCTTTTAAATAAAAAGAGAAATTGTTCTTTGAAAC
>JAUWME010000226.1 GCA_030613285.1 Candidatus Zymogenus sp.
CAATGACTGTCTTAATATCCGATTGCTTTCTCTTTGTAAATCCCAGCGACAAACTAATCTTGTGCATATGAGTATCCAGGGGAATTAAAAGATCAGATTGGTTGACTCCCGTCCACCCACCCGGATCAACGGCGTCGCTTCTGACCATCCACCTGAGGAAGAGATTTAACCTCTTCATTGCGCTTCTCTTCTCAAAGGATGGGACAAGACTGTTTGACCTGTCGATAAAAGGTGTGTTTAGTTCCCTCGCAAAATTGAGGAGGGCCGAAAGTACCGTTTTGTTATCCGCACCTTTGCTTTGCCCAAACCCTGAAATAAAACATGCCTCGAGAGACCCAAATTTTTCTACAATTTGTTTGATACTGAGAAGTGTCAGGGCGAGTTCTTCCCCTGTTGTGAATCGATGCTTGAAGTTATTGAAATTAGAAATTAGAGATTTCGGGGTCGAATCATTCAGAAACTTTGATGGCGACGGCGTCATCCTTTCGAGAACGGCATTGACACTTTTAAGAATCTGCGCCACCCTGCCGTAAGCCAACGAAGAGGCAACCAAACCGCATATCTCACGATCGTTCGGCTCTTCGTATTTGTAGAGAAACTCCAACGGATCGGGATGGACAAATTCCCGCTTGTTGTAACGAATATAAAGCGCATCAAATATCTCACGATATTTAGTTATAGTCATTGCATCGATATTGAAAAACCTCAGTTGTAGAATTCGTCGAACATTTCAAAGCAATTTACCCATGACTATTTAAAGAATATATCAACAACTCCCCTACCAGATTGTCGACGGGGTCTACTATGCAGGCTCCCAGAAACACCTCTTGGGCGAAACGATCTTTCCATCCTTTTTGAGATCCTTGATAGCCTTAGAAACGTCCTCTTTTTCAAGACCGGTCTCCGTGGCAACATCACCAGGCCTTACGGGTTTGTTCATCTTAATCATCGCTTCAAGGACAGCATCCGCATTATCCGACATTCTTACCTCCATATCAATATAATCGATAAATTAATACACTAACCAATCCAAAATAATTATTGGGAATATTTTGTGTGGTTCATCCGTATATTGAGAACCCAAGCGATACTGTTTTTTTAATCGGATGAACCTTTTGCATAATCCCAAAAATAATCCAGATTAGCCTATTGATCCATCTCGGCACATTCGGGACATATCCCTACCAATTCCAGCTTGTGTGTAAGCTCGCAGTATCCTTTCGCCCCGGAGTATATCTTCTCAACCTCATCGGTTGCAATGGTCTCAGACATCAAATCTTCTACTTTGCCACAAACCCTGCAACGAACATGGTAGTGGTTCTCTATGTTTCCATCGAACCTTTTCTGGGTTCCACCCCACTCAATTTTTTGGATAATGTTAAGTTTGGATAGGATATCAAGGTTGCGATATACAGTGCCGATGCTGATCTTTGGAAGTCGTTTTCTTACCATCTCGTATATTTGATCAGCTGTGGGGTGCGTGGTAACGCCTTTCAGCTCTTCGATGATAACCTCACGTTGTTTGGTCATCCGTGAAATTTGTCCAGTTAAAATATCTTTTCTCCTCAAAACTTATTAGAAATGGTTATCACTATCATATCAGAATCAAATATAATGTCAAGAACTATTTTCTCGTTTGCGCCTACTTCACACACTTTTAGGATTTGCTCCTAAACTGCTCCTAAATTGTTCCTAAACTGATATTTTCAAAAGCTCTGCCGAGTTCTCATAAAATATCCGTCTCAAAATTCCCTTGTCACCATTGCACGCCCTTTTTACAGCCCTAATGGGCGTTCCCGTGCTGCCCCAGGGCCAATCGGAACCAAAAAGCACTCGCTCAGCCCCAAAGACATCAATCAGCTTTCGGACATTCTTGGGCGATTGAATCGACACATCGACAAACGCATTTTTCATCGAAACCAACATCTCAATGACATCATCAATCTCAAAAAGCCCTGCATGGCCAGCGATGAAATTCACATTTGGAAACGCCGTCACAAGCTCTTTGGCGTAATTAATCTTCCCGTACTCAGGAACTTGACGATCCTCTTCGTTTTTTGGATAGTAGTGGGAGATGCCGCAGTGAAACAAAATTGGAAGCCCAAAGGGCTCAAAGGCCTCTACCACCTGAAATGTCCTTTTGTCAGCTAAGGAGACACTCTGAATTATCGGGTGGAGCTTTAGACCCTTTGCGCCATCTTTGACGTCTTTTTTTAGCTTGGCAGAAATTTTATCAATATCGAACTTTGTCGTAAAATCCACACTGGTAAAAGGGACAATCCCATCGTCCAGCCCGGCCGCACTCATGAGATCATCAAAAGTGAGGTACGGTGCAAGGGGCATACAGGCACTCTTGAAAATGCCATATTTGTCCATCGATTTTCTCAAGTTCTCCCTTGTGGCAATAAGATTTCTTGCTCTACTCGCCTTTGTGATGAAAGGATAGATGGGACTTTCATAAATTGCGCCGCCAAAATCGGGATGAAGCAAAAGCTCCGACAATGAAATAAGATCAAAAAACATCTTCTTTTTCACCCCAATCTTCTCAATCTGTACCCCGCCATTAGGATAAAGAATATCCCCCAAGTGTATATGAATGTCAATTATCTTTTCCATAAAATCCCCTTTGAAAATCTACTATTTTGTTGATTCAAAAACTTATTAATCCTCGTCAGCAATGGCACTCAAAGGCCCCACATCCGCTCTCTCCTCATAGGCCTTGATAACAACTTTTGCAACATCAACACTCTTTTCAATACTCATCGTGATGGCGTTCTCTGGACACACCTCTACACAGTTTCCACAGCCCTTGCAATTTGCATCATTAACAACAGCAACATTCCCTACCATATCCATCGCCGAGGCAACACACACCTCCACGCACTTCCCACAACCGATGCAATCTTTCCCCACAAAAACCGTAAGGCCCGGCAGCCTCTTTATATTATTAAAAAAACCATCGGATTGCCTCGTCCTCAACCCGTGCCTGACAGCGCAACAGCAGTCGCAACAAAAACAGACGTTCAACATCCTCCCATAATCAATTCCCCAGAGCCATGCGTCAAACTCGTTATGCACCACAAGGGGAAACAGCCCAAGTTTGATGGCGTTTTTGGCATGTGTCACGGCTTCGGCGACGGTCACTTCTCTTCCCATTCCCTTGCCCAGATCAAGTCCCGCACTCCCCAAGAGGAGGCACCCCAGCTCAATCGGGTGGGAGGCGCACCCCTCTCCCCGACGGCAGAGACATTCTGTCATAATCAAAACGTTGTCTGCACGCTCGATTATCGGATTTAATATCTCCATCGGCAGCACAACGTTTTTGCCCATCCTCACAACTTCGTTTATGGGAATCATATTTCCAAAGGTGTTATCTTCGGACTCATCGTGCTTGATTAAACCCCAGTTGTCGAGATTTTTAAATAGCTTGTAAAATTTCATTATCAGGTCGTAGGTGAATTTTGACCTTCCCATTGTTAATCTCCAAAGGGCTGTTTATTCTTTAATGCTTCAACGAAAACTTGCTTAATTATTTAGCATCGCTCAACCTGACTGCACCTTCATCGTTTGGCTTTGGATAAAAATATCCGTTCTTGATTCTATAATAACTGCGCATAAAAAACAAAAGCTGTCTGCGAAAAGGATATACTTTTTTTGGGAAAAAAGTCAGCTTGTTAAAATTGTCAAACCCCTCTATCATGTTTTTCGATTCCCACTCAACGGTCAAATCTTTTCGGGGGAAATCCCAGCTATTGTACTTTCCCAAAAGTTTTTCTGAGCGAAGCGTAACCTCAAAATGCAACGGCCCCTCAAGTATCAGTGGCTTCATCCTTGAAATATTTTCGACAGCCACCGCCGCCTTCTCCTCCAACTGACGCCGACCTTTTCTGAGATATTCCACGCTCTTTTCACCAGAGGTATATGCCCCCTTCTTTTTATCCACCACAACAGATTCTGCCCAAGGCAGTGATTCAGCTGCCTGCTTTACTGCAATATCTTCTCCAGAGACAAACCCAACAGGGATACCAAATTCACCCAGATACCCGCCATAGACATCCATCTCTGAGACGACCCTGCCATTTATCCGAACATCTGAGAATATCCCAAAATGGGTGTGAGGGAAAAAAGCGCCCTCTGTTCCAGATGCAGCGTGAATGCCTACGTAAAGCGCAAGGTCGCAATCTAATACATCGCCAAAAAAAGTCGGCTTGATGTAGTGCCCGCCGATATACTCTGCCCTGGGGTCCAGGGATTTTCTAATGCAGTTAAAACCGGTGTCGTGGGTATCCTTTACAAACACACTCTTGGCGCCAGCATCAAACGCCCCCTTGATTACTCGGTTCACATCTTCGGTGAGGCACTCCCTTCCATACTGCCACTCACCTGTTCCCGTTTTACACTGTCTCATCCTCCAGATTCCAAAGCTCCCCTCGATGTCGGCAAAAACTGCAACCCGCATATTTTGTTCTCCTATTACAAAAGTCTACTCCAAATATTTAAAATTTTATTATTGCCTGCTTGACGAAGAAATCCAGAATGATATTTATACTGTCATTCTCAACTTGATTGGGAATCCGGAATGATATTTATACTGTCATTCTCAACTTGATTGGGAATCCAGATTGATATTTATACTGTCATTCTCAACTTGATTGGGAATCCAGAATGATATTTACTAAGTTTCCGATTCCCAAGGGAATAACAGTATGATTTTATTTTAGCCTGGATTCCC
>JAUWME010000143.1 GCA_030613285.1 Candidatus Zymogenus sp.
TGGAAGGTTCATCGCCAGGAGAACACCTGTTATGAGTACGCTTCCGTCGGTTATTGTGATGGGACGTCCCATGATTTTTTGCGCCACTGCTTCAAAAACAAGGCACGACACAATACTTAAGCTATATATCAAAATCGCCGCTTTGCCGAAAAAAAGTATAGAGATAATCATTGCCGGGACAAGTGCTATCACCACTGAGTACATCACCCTGGGGATTGAATCCACAGAGTGAATGTGGGGTGATGTGGTTATTATGTAGCTATCTTCTTTAATAGATACAGTTTTATTTTTCAAGCTATCGTTGGTCACGCCTTTTCCCTCCTTGTTGCCTGAATTTCTGCCTTAGCGTACTTGGCATATTGAACAAGTGGAATATGTGATGGACATTCGTAAGCGCAACATCCGCACTCTATACAATCCATGACGTTTGCATTTTCGGCTTCATCAAACATACCCAGTTGGGTGTACCTTGCATATACCAGTGGAGCGAGCTTCATGGGGCAGACCGTAACGCAGTTTCCGCAACGAAGGCACGGCCCCTGGGAAGTTACGTCAAGCTGGTCATCTGTCATAAGGAGGATTCCCGAAGTCCCCTTGATGATCGAAACTGATAGGTCATATTGGGCAAGCCCCATCATCGGTCCACCGAGTATCACCTTTTCTATGTCACCTGACAGCCCCCCGCAATATTCAATTACATCTAAAATGGGTGTTCCTATTCTAATTCGCAGGTTTTTTGGATTTTTGATTCCGGGGCCGGTAATGGTTGTAACGCGGTCTATGAGTGGTCTGCCCAGCGCAACGGCTTGGTGAACGGCAACTGCTGTCCCGACATTCTGGACAACAACTCCCACATCCATCGGCAGCCCGCCTGACGGGACATCCTTGTTCAATAGTGTTTTTATGAGTTGTTTTTCTGCCCCTTGAGGAAATTGCACTTTCAACGGAACGATTTCGATTTCTGTGTCGTTTAAGGCGCTTTTAAGGGCATCTACGGCGTCCATCTTGTTGTTCTCGATACCCACAAATATTTTTTCGACCCCAAGGACCTTTCCGATTAGCTTGGTTCCAGAGAGAACTTCTTTTGGCATCTCCAGCATGACGCGGTGGTCGGCTGTGAGATATGGTTCACATTCTGCGCCATTGATAATAAGTGCATTTATGGGTTTCTCTTTTGGTGGTGAAAGTTTGACGTGGGTGGGAAAAGTTGCCCCTCCCATCCCGACAATCCCGGCCTCTTGGATTATTGTCTTTATCTCATCGGGGGCGAGGTTGCCGAAATCCGCCCTTGGCTTGCCGGATTTATCCCAATTATCTTCGCCGTCCGCCTCAATCTCAATTGTGGGCATTGACCTTCCGAGGGTGTGGGGATAGTCCTTGATTGCCACCACCACACCTGAAATGGATGAATAAACCGGTGCCGACACAAAGCCACTCGCCTCTGACAACTTTGTCCCGATTTTCACTTTATCGCCGGGCTCGACAATTGCTTTTGACGGCGCGCCTATATGTTGCGAAAGGGGAATGAAGGCCCTTTTTGGAGGAGGCATCTCTTCGATGGGGAGTTGCCGAGTCAGCTTTTCCTCCGGGGGGTGAACACCTCCCGAAAATTTGTATATCTTATTTTTTTTCATAATCATAATAGTATTACCTTCCTCCCCTAATTATCCAACCCTTCTGAATTACTGACCCCAATATTTCCACTCCCCAAAACATACCCAACAACCCCAGCACAACACGGGCAGGCACGGGGGCCTGTGCCCCTACTGCCCCTACCAATCTTGCATTTACAACCAACCGTCCTCAAAATATTGCCAGCAACCCCTGAAAAATTACCCAACAACCCTGACCTTTGCAACGGCGGCTTGCTTTTCCACCTTTTTTAGTATCACTGCCCCCCGCTTGCATTGATCCACGCAGATTCCGCACCCGATACAGCTATCCGAATCTACTTTGTGCATCTCTTTTGGCTCGCCGGTGATGGCGTTTACGGGACAAGCTCTGGCGCACAATGTACAGCCGTTGCATTTGTCTGATATCTCGGCGACAAGATCGTGATCTCTCCGATTGACAATTGAGACTGTGGGGCATTTGGTGACGCAGATGCCGCAACTTCTACATTTATCGTAATCTATTTGTGCGATATTATCGATGATTTTTATCGCTTCGTAAGGGCACACCTTTTCGCAGGCCATGCATGAGATACAACCTACTGTGCAAATCTTTTTGACTGCTCCCCCTTTATCCTTTGAGGAGCACTGAACATGAACGACTCTGCTTTTTGGGGCAAGATCTATGATGTTTTTGGGGCAAGCCTCAACGCAGTTACCGCAGGCTGTACATCTTTCCATATTTACAACTGGCAGGCCTTCATCGGTCATGGTGATGGCGTCGAATGGACAGACATCTTTGCAGGTACCGAGGCCGATACAGGCAAATGAGCAGAGCTTTGGGCCTCCAGAGATTAAGTTTGCGGCTCGGCAATCGTTAACGCCGAGGTATTTGAATTTTTCGCTTACGCCTCCAGCTGGAAAATCGCAATGAATAATGGCGTAGTCTTTTTCGGATTCTGTGTATATAGCCCCCATGACATCCGCCACGGCAATGGCAGCTTGTTTGTCAACAACTGTGCAATATTCAACCTGGGCACCACCCTCAACGATTGCTTTTGCAAGGCCACCGCATCCGGGAAAACCGCAGGCCCCGCAATTTGCCCCTGGGAGAATTTCTGTGATGGTACCGATTCTGGGGTCGACATCGACGTAGAAGACGCGGGAGGCCACGGCAAGTCCCGCTGCTGCGATAAGTCCCAGTCCTGATAATGTCAACAGGGCTGATAACATGATTTCATTTCCCCCTCATTTTTGTAAATCCAATCACAAATTACTCCCACCTTTGGCTATTTTACGAGGCCTGAAAATCCCATGAAAGCAAGGGACAATAGCCCTGCTGTAATTAGCGCGATGGCTGTCCCCCTGAGCGGTTTTGGGACGTCCGCAAGATCGAGGCGTTCGCGAATTCCTGCAAAGAGTACCAACGCCAATGCAAACCCAATGGCTGCCCCGATGCCGAAGATTACAGCCTCCCAGAACCCGTATCCTTTTTGGATGCTCAGCACTGCCACGCCGAGAACAGCGCAGTTTGTGGTGATCAGTGGCAGGAATATTCCCAGAGCTTGGTATAGGACGGGGCTGACTTTTTGGATTATCATCTCGACGAGTTGGACAAGCGATGCGATGACGAGGATGAAGACGATGGTTTGGAGGTATTCAATATTGTAGGGCATCAGGACATATTCTTGCAGTATCCATGTTACGAGTGATGCGATGCTCATGACAAAGATGACGGCCATTCCCATACCGATGGCGGTTTCTGTTTTTTTTGATACGCCGAGGAACGGGCAGATGCCAAGAAATCTTGCGAGGACAAAGTTATTGACGAGTACTGCGCTGATAATGAGGAGAAGTAGTTTACTCATAGGCCACCAAGAAGTTGGTTATTATTAAGGTAAGCACTTCTGAAGTAAGATTATTTGTGCAAATTTTTTGTACAAGGTAAATTGAATATCATATAGGTATGTAGTTTGTCAAGTTATTTTTATTAAATGTGTTGAGGAATGTTTTTGCGGGGAGCAATAAAGAACTGTCATTCAAGAGGAAATATCTATTAATAGAAGCCCTTCGGCTGAATCATCAAGGATGCGAGAAATTGAGACGCGGCAATCTTTTGCAAGTTAGCAAAGGGTTTGCAAGCAATCAATTAACATGGGGCAACCACACCTCCAGTGGTTGCAATATCATTAATTTAAAGATTACACAGCGTTATCTGAACGTAACTGACAGGCATTTCGACAAAGCAGTTGACTTGGTAAACTTCGGTGGTGAAGAGTTGGAAACTGGAAAAGTACTACCTTTTAAAATGACCACATGACTTTTTGAAATTGGTTTTATGACCACATGATTTTTTGGGGTTTTATGACCACCTGACTTTTTGATGTTATTTTTTTTGTGTCAAGTTTGGTATCAAAGTTGGTATCATTGACCCTTTCGGGAAGTGTAAAAACCCGTAACCTACTGAAATCATTGGAGCCGGAGGGGGGACTTGAACCCCCGACCTGATGATTACGAATCAACTGCTCTACCTCTGAGCTACTCCGGCAAGATATTGATTTCAGATATTTGCGTATTTCTACTTGACTCAAGATTTGAGTCAATAAAATATACCCTTTTAGAGTTTTTGTCAAGACGTTAGATCATGAAATATTGAATTATGATTAGTATTCAGCACTGCTCTTTTTTAATTCGTCATTTATCGTCAATAAGACCTTCTCTTTACTTGCCACTATTTTCAATTCTGATATAATGTTGTGGCGTTGCAAAATAAAATTGCAAATAAGAAGAGATTGAAGCAACACCAAAGAAACTAATACTGGACAGGTTTTAATATTAAGGACTAATAACAATGTTACTTGCCGGCGACATCGGTGGTACCAAAATCAATCTTGGAATATTTTCGACAGACAGCGGGCCAAAAAAACCCATAGCCTCTGGAACATTTCTCAGCTGTGAGCATCCCGATTTTGAAACACTCTTGGATGAATTTCTCGACAAATGTTCCGTAAAAATCAAAAGAGCAAGCTTTGGCGTTGCGGGCCCTGTGTTTGACCACCGCGTAAAGATCACAAATCTACCGTTGACCGTGGATGCAAAGCGACTAAAAAAAACCCTTAACATTGAAAAGGTTGATCTGCTAAATGACATCTGGGCCATTGCATACAGCATTGATTCCCTTAAAACCGATGACCTCATTGAACTCAACAAAGGTGTTCCGTCGTTGACCGGCCCCCTTGCTGTTATCGCTCCGGGCACCGGCCTTGGAGAGGCGTTTTTGACATGGGACGAGAATAAGTATCGTGCCCACGCCTCTGAAGGCAGCCATGTCGATTTTGCCCCGAAGACACAAACCGAAATCGATTTAATGCAATATCTATATCAGCAAGGTTTTGAGCATGTGTGCTACGAGGATATCTGCTCTGGGAAGGGGATACCCAACATCTACAGCTTTTTGAAAGAACGTTGTGGATTTTTTGAACCAACGTGGCTTTCCGATAAGCTAAAAACGGTGGATGACCCCACGCCCATAATCGTTGACACCGCCATAGGCAAAAATAACAAGAGCGATCTTTGTGAAGAGACACTATCTGTCTTTATATCAATTTTGGGAAGAGAAGCGGGAAATCTTGCACTCAAGGTGGTTGCCACAGGTGGCCTTTACATCGGAGGCGGAATTCCACCAAGGATCGTCTCACAGCTTAGAGATGGAAGATTCATGGAGGCTTTTACAGATAAAGGAGTTTTTTCTGATATCCTCAAGACTTTTCCCGTGCACGTGATAATGAATCCAAAGGCTGCCCTCATTGGCGCTGCCCGATACGGGCTGGAACTTTTGGGGGAGCAACATAACACTCGATAGATGATAGATTTGGTCAAAGACAAAAAAAATTGCCGGTGATAATATATTGGGAGCTTTAGATGAAGGTAAGACAAAAATTGTCATTTTCTGTTGGAGAATATCAAGACGAGCTGGATCGGGCTATTTCCGAGATGGTGGAAGATAAAATAGTATCGAGGATTTGGGCCTTTGATCACACAGTCTGGCGTCCCAGTCCCGACGAGATTTCAAATCGTCTTGGCTGGCTTCACTTACAGGAGACGATGACCGAAAAGGTTGGGGAAATTGAAGAGTTTGTGAGTAACGTAAAATCTGCGGGATACACCCGCGCACTCCTTTTGGGAATGGGCGGTTCGAGCCTTGCACCGGAGTTTTTCAGAAAGACCTTCGGCGTCAATGAGGGTTTTCTTGATCTCATGGTTCTTGACAGCACCGACCCCGGTGCGGTAACCAATCTTGCTAATAAACTCGATATTGAAAAGACCCTCTTTATTGTCTCCACAAAATCCGGCACCACCATCGAAACCCTTTCTTTTTTCAAGTACTTCTACAATTTAACGGCGGATAAACTTGGTGGAGATATTGCGGGAAAAAACTTCATCGCCATCACCGACCCAGAATCATCTTTGATCGATATAGCAGAGCGTCTTAAATTCCGTTCAGTCTTCTTAAACGATCCAAACATCGGTGGTCGTTACTCCGCCCTCTCGTATTTCGGGCTTGTGCCGGCAGCGCTGATTGGGATGGATATTAAAAAACTATTGGAGAGGGCAAATGTGGCAGCTGTCAACTCCAAGATATCTAACAGTACCGCCGCACAGCTCGGTGCTCTTTTTAGCGTCCTCTTTGGAGCATCCAGGGATAAGGCGACATTTGTCATCTCTGATGAGATAGCCCCATTCGGCGACTGGGCCGAGCAATTGATTGCAGAAAGCACAGGAAAAGAAGGTATGGGAATCTTGCCGGTGGTGGATGAACCATCGGGAAATGTGGACTTCTACGGTGACGATCGCTTTTTTGTTTATATGAAACTCAATGGGGAAAATCTTAGTAATAACGAAATCCACGATA
>JAUWME010000533.1 GCA_030613285.1 Candidatus Zymogenus sp.
CCCGGTGGCCCCCAGAAGATCATCGAGGTCAGCTCATCTGTCTCAATAGATCTCCTGAGGAGTTTCTCGGTTCCAAGGATTTCTTCCTGGCCGACAAATTCATCGAGGCTTTTTGGTCTCATCCTGTCTGCCAATGGCGCAGATTTCAGTTTTTGTTGCTCGGCTTTGTGTTCAAACATATCCATTATTTTTGTACGGAGTCCCAGCGTTGTTTAGTGCTGTGAGCAAGATTTTTTAATGCTGACTATAGTTAATTATAATAGCAAATTGTCGTTGTGGCAAGGGATATTGTGATGTTGGGAATGTCATCCAATAAATGCATATTGGATATCTAATTAAATTAATTTTTTGCTTGACATATGAGAGAATGGTATATTAACTCAATTGTAAGAGATGGTCATTTGTAATGCTTTGTTGTTATTGTTTGCGTACACCCCGGAGTATCTCGTATTTTTTGTCTCCCTTTCAAGCTGAGAATGACACAATTTTAAACTCTTTGGAGTAAACATTTATCATAGGAGGAGAATAAAATGTCACTAAAACAGATGAAAAAATTTCGGAAAAATGTAGCCATGTCCTTCGACGGGGGTGGAATAAGGGGTATAGTTGCCACAAAAGCGTTGGCTGAGGTAGAGAAAAAACTGATAGATGACGGTCATATTAAAAAGACGTTAAATGAGAAGGTAGGTCTCTTTGTTGGCACCTCCACCGGTGCAATCATTGCCGCTGCCCTGGCCGCTGGGGTTGCGGCCTCGGAACTCAATAGACTTTATAGGGAATTGGGAAAGGAGGTCTTTAAAAGATTCGGCCGTTGGGGAAGGTATCTCTTTGAAGGGGAGCGATATTCCAACGAAAAGCTTGAGTTTTATCTTAATAAAATTCTTGAAGAGAATATCGGTGAGGGTGCAAGGATGAACGTTTACGATTCTATGAATTCCAAGATTGACGTTGTTTTTACCACCTTCGATCTTGTGTCAAACAAAATACGTTTCATAAAGCCGTGGAACAAACCCGCCGGGAGAGGTGATGAAAATTTCACCCAGTGGACAGTAGTAAAAGCACTACTTTCGTCCAGTGCCGCCCCCACCTATTTTCCATCTGTAGAGGGTGAATATGGTCAATATATAGACGGTGGAGTCAGCTCTTACAATAACCCGTGTTATATTGCCTTATACGAGATTTTGAATCACTTGAATGAAACAAAAAACTGGACGATGAAAAACACGACTCTTATTAGCATCGGTACGGGGAGGGGAAAACCCATCCTTGACAAACCGGGAAAACACAGGCTGGGCCTTGTCAAGCTTTCTGATGCAATTTTAAATGCGTTCATGACATCTGCCAATGACCAACAAGTAGCGTTGGTGGAGGAGAAAGCGGTTTACAACAAACTTGATTTTCGCAGGTTTCAGGTGAACTTACGGGAAAACATCGCTATGGACGACACAAGAAAGATAGAAGAGTTAGAAAAGTACGGCGAAGAGTTGGGGAAGCTGATTTTAAATGATGAGAAAGAAAAGTTAGATGAACATATGTGGCGAGATCCTGATTCAAGTCAAAAAGCTACTCGGTGAACAAAAAATTGCCAGCACGAGCTTAAATAAGCGGGAAGTATTTAAGGAGGATTTCATCGGCATATTTGATGATTGTCCACTTCTCTACCAAAAAAATGAATTTTTAAAAGGCTTGCTTTTTATGCAGTTTTGGGGTA
>JAUWME010000322.1 GCA_030613285.1 Candidatus Zymogenus sp.
GGGTGGCGGCCGAGCTTGGGTTTGACCGTGGTTACGGAAAGGACACAATTCCATCTCACGTAGCATATTTTATTTACAAAAAACTAATTGACAGAGAGTCTGCCAAAAAAAAAGTTTGATAATAAGGAGTGATTATTATTAAAGGGCTTAAAAAGAAGGCATTATGATTAAAGGTGCTTAAAAAGCATTAAATGTCATTCCCGCGGAAAAGCCGGCCCCCTTGAAAAAGGGGGGGAATCCAGGCTAAAAATAAAATCATATTATTTTGGATCCCCAGTCAAGCTGAGGATGACAGAACAGAAAGGATTCCTTCCTTAAGCAGGCAATGACAAAAAGAACTGAAATCCAGTAAAACACTATCTGTCATTCCCGCGAAAGCGGGAATCCAGTGAATATTGGATATCTTGAAGAAGAACCAATTTTAAACTTTTTGGAGTAGACTCTTATCATAGGAGAAATGATGAAGGTTGAGCCTTTTCATCTGGAACGGTTTTATGTTGACTATGAATTTAGTGTAGGCACAAACATCAGCGCATCTTGCGGCGCTGTGACGACCACAGAAGATATTTTAAAACACTCTGGCGTTGAAGCTGCGAATCAATATATCAGCCTTGACCTTGACTATCGGGAGAACAGGGGCGATGAAGCCCTGCGAAATGAGATAGTCTGTGAGTATGAAAATCTCAACAGTGGGGACATTCAAATCACCACCGGGGGGTCTGAGGCCATCTATCTTTTAATGAGGACGTACCTTGAGCCGGGGGATAAAATTGTTACTGAGTGGCCCATATATCAATCCCTCTTTCAGCTTGCGGCCGATATGGGGGTCGAAGTTCTGTCCCTGCCGCTTTTGGCCGAGGAGGGCTACATCCCAGACCCAGCGAAGCTAAAAAAGCTCCTTTTAAAAAACGATGTAAAGATGGTGGTGATTAACCACCCCCACAGCCCCACGGGGTCAATTTTGACGGCCGAGCTTCAGCGGGAGATTGTTGAACTTACAGAAAAGCATGGAGCGCTCCTGTTGTCTGACGAGGTGTACTGGGGGGTCTTCTATAACAAGGCGGATGAGGTTCCACACGCCGCCGATCTTTCTGAAAATGTCGTTACGATCGGGGACATGACAAAGCCATTTGGACTGGGGGGGTTGAGGATCGGCTGGCTGGCAACCAAGCGAAAAGACATTATTGATAGGGCATCGATCTTAAAGGATTACACCACGATGTGCGCAGCTGCCCCGTCAGAGTTTCTTGCTGTTTTGGCTTTGCAGCAAAAGGAGAAAATATTAAAACGAAATATCGAGATTGCGATAAAAAATATCGAACTGGTAAACAGGCTTGTTTCAGACAGCGGGGGAAAGCTTTCGTGGATTGAACCCAGGGGGGGATACACTGGCTTTGTGCGACTTAATCTCGAAGGGATAACCGTTGATGAATTTTGCTTGGAGCTGATTCGCGAAAAGGATGTTTTACTTCTTCCCGGAAGTGTATTTGGCGATCCTTCATCATTTCGGGTTGGTGTGGGGACAAAGGTGGAGCAATTTGAACGGGGGGTGTCTCTTCTCTCTGATTTCTTGGCCGGGAAGTAACGAGTGGGGTGTCAGCAGCGTATTTTCATAGTTGAGATTTGTTGTTGAGAGATGGTGTCAGTCAGTTTGAAAAAACTTGGGGGGATTAATCATGGCGAAAAAAAAGGGGAAATTTGAGTCACTAATCCGAATCAGGATGGGGACTTCCGATGCCCACTATGGCGGCGGGCTTGTGGACGGGGCAAAGGTGCTTTCTCTCTTTGGCGATGTGGCAACCGAGCTTCTTATCCTGATGGATGGGGACGAGGGACTTTTTTTGCGCTACGATGAGGTCGAGTTTACAGCGCCGGTTTATGAAGGGGACTACATCGAGGTTCGGGGGTGGATAGTAAAGTCGGGAAACACATCGAGGACGATGGAATTTGAGGCGAGAAAGGTCATCATTGCAAGGCGGGAGATTGCCCCGACGGCGGCGGACTTTTTGACAGAGCCAATCCTTGTTGCCAGAGCCACAGGTGTGTGCGTAACACCGGAGGAGCTTCAGCGGCAAATGGGTGAATAGGGTTAAAAGGGTTAAAAATTTTGTCTAATAACGTAGAGCAAGCATCTTGCCGGCTTTCGCTTTTGTAAAAAATCTGGAATTAATAGGGAATAGAAAAAATGGCGTACAAAAATTTTGAGCTGACACCAAAGAAGACCGAAAAGATTGAAACAAAGTACCGCAAAATTGTGACGGAAATCCCGGTGGAAGAATCCCTCCCGCTTCTCAAAGATCTCAGAAAATACGAGCCGATCTCCATGAGCGGGCAGCCTCTGATCGTCTGGGACAACGCCTCAGGTTTTACAATCACCGACCCTTATGGGAACAAGTGGATCGATTTTTCATCCGGGGTGTTGGTTGCAAACGCCGGACACCTCCCCCCGGAGATGAAAAGCGGGCTTATCTCCCAGATAGAATCTGGGATGATACATTCCTACTGTTTTCCCAACGAGCCCAGGGCGAAGCTGGTCAAAAAACTCGTGGAGATAGCGCCCAGGGGGATGGACAAGGTCTTTCTTTTGACTACGGGGGCCGAAGCCACGGAAAACGCCATCAAGCTTGCCAAGACGTGGGGGAGACATATCGGCGGGGACGATAAGGATATCATCGTGACGTTTGAGGGTTCGTTCCACGGCAGGACCATGGGCGCCCAGCTTGCCGGGGGTAGCAAACCCCTGAAGGAATGGATCGGAAAACTCGACCCGACATTTGTGCAGGTGCCCTTTCCCGACGGGTACTTTTTTACAGACACCGATTTCTCGGTGTTTACAGATACCTTGGATAAACTGGGGGTTGATGACAGACGGGTTGCCGGCGTTATGATGGAGGCGTATCAAGGGGGGATTGCGGGGTTTTATCCCGACGATTATGTGAAATCGCTGAGGGAATGGTGTGACAAAAACGGGGCGTTGTTGATTGATGATGAAGTTCAAGCGGGCTTTGGGAGGAGCGGAAAGCTCTTTTCCATTGACCACTACGGCGTTATCCCGGACATCATCTGCATTGGCAAGGGGATGGGCGGAGGGCTGCCGATATCAGCCGTAATGGGAAACTCGAAGTTCATGGACCTCTACGGCCCGGGAGAGATGACATCGACCCACAGCGGAAACCCCCTCACATGCACCGCATCTCTTGTCTCAATTGAGATTTTGGAGAAGAAAAACCTCGTTGAAAATTCGAGAAAGCTGGGAGAGATTCTTGACAGTGAGCTAAAAAAGATTCAGAAGAAACATCCCCATAGGATTGGGGCAATCAACGGCAGGGGACTTCTCAAAGCGGTTATGTTTACTGAGGGAGTTACCGAAAATGGCAAGAAAAAGCCCGATCATTCCCTCGCATTTTCTGTGGTGGAAAAATGCATCCAAAAGGGGGTTATGCTATATGCGCCCCTGGGGCCGGGGGGTGGTACAGTCAAGATGAACCCGCCGCTAATGATTGAGGAGGAGGCGCTCTTTGAGGGACTTTTTGTCTTTGCCGAGGCCGTTGAGGAATCACTTTCAGAAATTGATATAGTTAAATAAGTAAACAGAAAAATCGAAATGAATTATTAGGTGGCATCATGAGAGATTTTAAGGATATCGAACTTTTTAAAGATGTAACCCCAGACCATTGGAGCGACTGGAAGTGGCAGGTTAAAAACCGCATCACCGACCTCGAGGATCTAAAGCGGGTGGTCAACCTATCTATGGATGAAGAGACGGGGATAAAAAAGACATTGGCCCTCTTCAGGATGGCGATATCTCCATATTATGCATCGCTCATGGATCCCGACAACCCGAAGTGCCCTGTCAG
>JAUWME010000075.1 GCA_030613285.1 Candidatus Zymogenus sp.
CGTCGACACTCACCTCCACCTTCGATACCAAATATTTGCCGTCCTCTGCACTCCCCGCAACTAATACTTTACCATCAAAATTCAAATCACTCTTTGTCAATGTAAGTGCATCTTCAACGTCTTCAAGGTTTATTCGGTTGTTCAAAAACGCTGATGTAATCACCGGTGGCTCAATACTATCCAAACCAACTTCCAACTCAGTTGTCGCCTTCCACTCATCCGCTAAATCCATCTCCTCCAAAAACTCCTCAAGCTTCTTCTCATCCACGCCTATAACATCCCCTGGGGCGTCACCACCGGATATCAAAAGCTCTTTCCTTGTACAGACATCGATGGGGTCGAGGCTTGGAAACTTTTTAGCTATTACCGAAACACAGTCTTTGATACTAATTATATTTGTTTCGCCAAGGTCCATGTTAAATGAAGCTCCAAAGTCGGTGCCCCGAACACCAATAGAGGCGTTTTCTGTCTCGATGGTAAACTTGGAATTTTTATCAAGAAACGGGTTGACCACAGCGCGAATCTTCCCTTTGATAAGTTCAAAACTGCTTTTGCTCACCTTTGTAACCTCAAAATGAAGCTCCTTGATAACAACTATGCTGTCACCGCCAATCTTAATGACACTCCCGTCATTAAGCTTGAGCTTAACAGAGCTTTCAGAATTGGTCGTTATCACGTCTCCCATCCCCACTTTCATCCCCTCAACCAAAGCAACGGCCTTACTTGTCCCTTTTATCTTTACATCCACAAAACCTTCCACATTGAGCACCGTTGCTTTGCTTGAATCATTGCGCTGGGCAAAAACAAATATGCTAAAAGTCACAAGGAGCGCAACCACTGTTGAGATTATCGCAATCTTTGCTATTTTTCCCTTGCCTTTCATTTTGTAAAACCCCCGCTTAAATATTTCATTTGCATATTAATGCTAACATAATTTTAAGATTTGTCCAACAAAAAAGGCCGAGCTTGAAAGCCCAACCCTTAACTTATGAAAGACTGTTTTGTTCTCCAGTGATAAACATCACACACCCCTTTAGGGCATCACAATTTATTTCAACTGTTTTATTGAAATCTTGAGAAATTAGAAGTGAAGTGTGTAGTTGAACATATATATATTTTCTCCGTATTTGTCGCTATAGTCATGTGACCAATAATCAACATTTTTGTAGCTGACACCAACAGTAGATTTAAGCAAATCACTCTCGTAAATCACCTGCTCTATGCCAACGTCTATTGAGTGTCTTCTTGTGTCGTCCCCTTGCTCCCTGTTGGTAATTGAGGCATTATAGTAGGCCTTTAGGCTTGTCTTTGACGGCTCATAGTTCACCCCTAAACCAGCGTGCAGGATGGTGGTGGTATCAAAGTAAGTCCTCTTGGTCGGAACCTTTTCATACGATTTTTTAAAGTCGAAACCAGCGCCGAGGCCCAAAGCCCAACCGAAGTCAAGCGCATTAAAGTTGTATTTCCAATTGGCCCTAATTGTGTTATTAATCGTATCAGGCTCATCGGGCCTGTGATCATCAACATATCTTAGACGGTATTCAAGAGAATATCGCATATTTTTATATCTGTTTGAGGCCATCAATTTGAGACGATACGTCTCATAATCGGTGGTCTTGGGAAAATTTGGGTGATCTTCACTCATTCGATGAGTGTGATCCAATTTCAGATCAAGTTTTAGGTATTTAAAATAGATATCATCTTTATAGAAGGGACGGTAGGTTGTTCCCAATTCAGAATAGAAGGTATTTGTACGGTAATTTGTAGGGGACTTGCTTAGCAGGGCATTCCTATAAAGGCGATACTTGCCCCATACCTTCCATTGTCGGGACGGATTATATCTGACCATCCCCTTAAAGGTCTCTCTGTCCGGAGATCCTGTTCCCATTACTGTAAAAAACATTGGGTCAACACGTTCATATTCGAAGGTCATTTTTAGTTTTCTGATGGGTCTATAATCCGCCCTTGCCCAAACCGCCCAGCCCTGCACCTCATCCCTGAGGTAGTCGTTCCTGTCCTCCTCGTAGTAACTCAATGCTCCTTCACTGCGGATTAGCAACTTTCTATCTAAAAACCTAAGCTTTGTATCCACCGCCCATACATTGTTGCTGTAATCGGTTACAAGCGTCTCAGGAAACATCTTTGTAACTTCTGTGTGAACCCACGTTGCGCCAAGAAAGTAGTTGGGGGTGGGGGTAAACTCCATCCTGACACTGCCAAAGCTGTGTTCAAAAGTATCAAGATGCCCCTCGCGGTTTCTTCCGCCCAGAGCCATAATCCTGAACTCTGGAATGGGCCTATACCACGCTTTGGCACCGAGAAACGTGTTTCTAAAGGTATATTTGGAGTAGTACTCGCTGACGTCCCCAACTGCAAATTCGTACTCTTCACCGTAAAGCCTAAGGTACATTTGGAGGAGTTTCCAGCGTCTGTTGGATAGTTCCTTGTCGGTTGTATTGCGACCGTAGAAAAAGAAATCAAGATTCAGGTTATCCATAACCTTCTGGTCGAGTTTGACCCTTAATTCCTCATTATAATGCCAGTTTCCCTTTGTTTCCTTATGGACATCCAAGGAAGATCGGGACACATTCCCGTAAACCTGTTCATGATAAACATCAATGGAGTAGTCCACGGTCAAACGACCGTCATCCCATTTAATGGCGTGGGCGGATGTGGAGAGGAAAGAGAACGCGCACACAAATATGCCGAGACAGATGAATATCTTTTTCATAAAAACACCTAAATTTAATACAATTACAGCATACTTTTCATCTTTTATACAAAACTTTCATATGTTTTGTCAAGCAAATTATCGATTTTGTGCTGATTCAAGTGGGAATTTTCGATAATTTTCATGCTATTAACAAAGGTACTAAAAAAATATCAAGCAACCCACATAAACTGGCACATCTTCGTCCCTCGACCAACCCCATTGTCAACCAATCTACATAAATTGGCACCCCCCTATTGCTCAGCCAACCTGTTTAATGTGTGATTAGGCATTCCCCTTTCCAATGCCCCGGTAGATAAATCCCGCTTCCTTCGCTTTGTCCGGATCGACCACATCCCTCCCGTCAACGAGAATTGGGGTTCTCATAATTTTTTTCAACTCTGACAAATCCATGTCGTAATACTCGGAGTGTTTTGTAACCAGAAGCAGGGCATCTGCACCTTTCGCCGCCTCCATAAGATCCTTTGTTATCTCGGCTTCTGGAAATTCATTAACAAATGGGTCGTGGGCAATAATCTCCGGGCCGTAGGCCGAGAGATCTGCAATCAATGAGTACGCCGGGGTGTTTCTTGTGTCATCGGAGTTTTCAAGATATGCCACACCGAGGATTACAATCTTCACGTCTGGATATTCGCACCCCTTTTCCTTGAGACATTCTGAGAGGAGTACCGCCATATGGTGCGGCATGTATTCGTTGATGCTCCTTGCCAATTGGACAAAGTTGGTTTTGACCTCTTTTTGTCCGTACATTTTAAGGCCGTAAAGCAGCAGCCACGTGTCCTTTGGAAGACAATGCCCGCCCACACCAGTACCGGGAAAATGCATCATCCGCTCTTCTCGAGTATTTATCAGTCTCATAACTTCGTACACATCAAGACCCAAACTCTCGCAGATCAGCGCCATCTCGTTTGAGAAGGCGATGTTGACATCACGATAGGCATTCTCGATGGTCTTTGTGGTCTCGGCGGTTAAGACATCCGTTGTGTGTATGTCGGCCTTGACAATTTTTTTATACATTTCCATTGCCTGCATCTCGCTTTTTTTGTCAATCCCGCCTACAATTCTCGGAAGGTTTACGATGTATTCAATGAGTTTTCCGGGCATCACTCTCTCGTAAGAATAGGCCAAGCTGAAGTCCACGCCCCCTTTCAATCCTGATTTTCTCTCCAAAATCGGCTGTACGACGTGCTCCGTGGTTCCCGGCGCCACGGTAGATTCTGTGATGACGAGAACTCCTTTTTTCATATGTGTCCCAATCTGGCGAGCTACCTCTTTCAATGACAAATATTGTGGTTGATGGTCTGTTCCATCCGTCGGGGTCTGCACATCAATCAAGATAACGTCCATCTCTGATATAACCGAAAAATCATCGGTCACTTTAAAGCTCCCCTTTTTTACCACCTTTGCAATAAGGTCGTTCAGCCCCGGTTCATCCCCTTCGATGGGCGATTTTCCTGAATTAATTGCATCTATCTTCCAGCCGCTCCTCTTGGAGCGTCTCTGTATCCCTGTAACTTCAAACCCATCAACGTCGGCCAGCAAAGCGGCACACGGTATTCCAACATATCCCATTCCGATTACTGCGATTTTTGTAACTGCATCTTTTGCGGTCATAACTTATCCTCTTGAAATCTTTTTAATTTAGTCTGCGATTATACAACTTAAAAGGTTTATCAACGCTCATTTTATAGTGAATTGCGTTGTTTAGAAGTATACATGAAATTTGAAAGAAATGAAACAAAAAATTTGCTCTTCCGAGTTTTAAGTACCGAAATATTAGTAAAAATATTTTGGCGGGTCAAAAAAGTGTGGTTACTATTTTTAAAGGACAAAAAACGTTAATTAGTTCAAATCAAAAAAGGGGCACTGCACGAAGCACCCCAATAGTAATGTAATTTTAATGTTCTAATATTTATACTGGCACTTTTTTTGGAAGCAATGAATAACTGAATAACTATATACCATTCCCGACATTCCCGACATTCTCCCACCCGCATTTCATCTTCATCATACCCGACAATCCCGACATTCCCTCACGGTCATTACCAGCAACCCCGGTCGACTAATTATTCTCCCGAAACCCGGGAGACTAATTGCTATCCTCAGGAAAATCCCCCAAAGCCACCACGCCCACACGATGAAGCTGGCAATGAGCCTACTGCCCCATTTCCTTTGTTGGTTGAAGATACTGCGGACATCCTCTTTTCTGGCCCTTTTTCTCCACATTTTGGACAGGGGAGATTCGACGCATCTTCATTTATCCGGTGAAACAATTCAAAATCATCACCACACTTTTTGCACCTATATTCGTACAACGGCATTTTTACCTCGCTTTCTAATTTGCTTTTTAAGTTTACTGATATCTATTTCTTAAATTCTCCGTATTCTCTGTTCTCCAATTTGTCTATATATTTTTCTGCAGAAAAGGCCGCTGTGGCACCTTCTCCTGTTGCAGTTACAATTTGCTTTAGGGCTTTTGACCTAACATCTCCGCAGGCCATTATTCCTGATACGTTTGTATTCATCTCGCCGTCGGTAACGATAAATCCGCCTTTGTCCAGCTCCAAAAACCCATCAAGAAAGCCGGTATTTGGTTTGTATCCGATGTAGACAAATACCCCCTCGACTGTGAGCTGCTCTGCTTGTTCAGTCTTGATGTTTTTTAATTTTAGAGACGAGACCCCCTTCACATCTCCGATTACCTCTTCCACCACTGTATCCCAAATGAATTCAATCTTTGGGTCTTTTTTGGCTCTTTCAACGATGACATTGTCCGCCCTGAGCCTGTCTCTCCTGTGGATCAGGCTAATCTTTTTTGCAAACTTTGTAAGGAAGAGCGCCTCCTCAACGGCGGAGTTTCCACCGCCGATGACGGCAACGTCGGCATCCTTAAAAAAAGCTCCATCGCAAACAGCGCAGTAACTCACACCGCGTCCTGTGTATTTACTTTCTCCGGGAATGCCGATTTTTCTTGGCTCTGCCCCGGTAGCGATAATCACACTCTTTGAGGTTATCGTATTGTCAGAAGTCTTGACTGAAAATATGGTTTCATTGGCTTTCTCAATCGCCACAACCTCATTGATATTTTTAAATTCCGCTCCAAATCTTCTTGCCTGCTTTTCCATTGACTCCATGAGTTCTGGCCCAGATATTCCGTCTGGAAAGCCGGGGTAGTTTTCGATAATGTCAGTTGTTTGGGCCAAGCCACCCGGTGTTGCTTTTTCAAGCATCAGCGTTTTTAGCCCACCTCTGGATGCGTATAGAACTGCGGTTAAACCTGCAGGCCCCCCGCCTACAACTATCACATCATAATCAACTTCACTTTTCTTTGTCTCGTCCCTTGTCATATTTTACCACCAAACTTCCATTACTATTGCTATTATCTGATCAGTTTAAAACTTAGTTCATTCAAACATTGATTGCCCAATTACCTCTCCTCATCCTTGTCGCATTGACATTTTTCCTTCAAAAAAGTCCTGAGCTTCACCCTCACATCCTTGGGCATTTGGTAGGACTCTTGTTTTTCGAGCCTTACTGAAAGCCTTACTGTATAATTTAATGATTCGAGGTAAACTTTACAAGGCTGACATTGCAAAATGTGCTTATCCAACATCCGTTTTTCATCATTGGAAAGCTCGGAGTCGATGTATGCTGAGAGGAGCTCGAGCACCTTCTTGCAATTGCAATGGTTAATTTCCGATTTACTCATTTCCGATTTGCTCATCATTAAACAAGACTTCTAATCATTAAATCCACTCGCCCATTTGTATATATACTAATTCAACCCTTCCCACCGACCACAAAACTACTCTCTACAATCAAGCCTCACCAAATTACAGACAACTCCTTCTCAATTACCCAACCTTTTAGATATTGCCAACCCCCCTAAATTGCTGCAACCCAATTACCCAACCATCAATTACCAACAGCCCCCTCTTTGAATTTTGACAGCCCCTCTCTTAGGGATAACCTTGCGCGATGGAGCCTCGATTTTACTGCCGACTCGGTTATGTCGAGAATCTCGGCTGTCTCTGTTGTGGAAAACTCCTCGACATCCCGAAGGAGGAAAATTGTTCGATACTTCTCCGGGAGTTTTTTTACGGCTTTGTCAAGCTCTGCTAAAACTTCTTTTTCAATGAGGGCATCTCCGGGCCCTTCGATATAGCTGACTGTCGCCCCTCCTTTTGCAGGGTCGATATTGGGAAACTCGTCATCAAATTCCACCTCGACTCTTCCTGACTTTCTCAATTTCATCAGGGCGTTGTTTGTGGCAATTCTGTAAATCCATGTGGAAAAAGAAGAGTCGCCCCGAAAGTTTTTGATTGCGCGAAACACATTTAAGAATGTCTCCTGAAGGACATCCTCGGCGTCTTCCTTGTTGCCCAAAAGCCTCAGAGAATGGCCGTAGATACGTCGTTCATATCTCTTGACGAGCTCCTCGAATGCCTCATAATCCCCAACATCCCCAGCATCCCCGACACTCCCTTGAACTTTGGCAACCAGCTCTGTATCTGTAAGTTTGTTGTTCCTGTTCATTTAGATGAATATAGTTTAATTAAGATTCAATAAAAAGGTTCAATAAAAATGGTTTGTAGAAAGGGGGCAGTCTTTGCCCGGCGACGGCATTAATAGATACCCTTTCATTTTGCCTTGTGGAATACTCTATTCAAACACGGCTATTGGCGCACAAATTTCTACTTGCCAATCCCACATCAAGTTGCTATAATATCTAATAGTACCAATCAGTATCAATTGATATCGATGAGGAGGGAACATTCTATTTACACCATTGTCCCATTAATACCATTGACATTTACACTAACATTAGCATATTACATCAATAGAGAAATTAAAACAACTTATTATCTACTCTTGAGGAAGGATAAATGAAAAAAATAGAGACTTTTAGGCTCACCCCTTTGTCCATATTGCCCATATTGGCCATCTTGCTATCGACCCTACTATTATCAGCATGTGCAAGCACAGGTCAAGTAAACAATCTTGAGCGGGAAGTCAGTAGCCTGAGAGAGGAGTTGAAGATCATAAAGAAATCTTCCCTTGAAACCAATGCAGAATCCGGGGCGAACTATTACACAACACAAGAGGAGATAAAGTCACTCAAGGGCACTTACGAAGAAAATGCCCACAAGTTTGAGCAAAGCATGAAGGACCTCCAGATATTGAAGGAGGTTTTAAACCGTACAATTGCCGAGATGGAAAACAGGTTTTATTCCATTGAGAAGCGTCTCACGGCAATTGAGAATAAGCTTGGCCTCACATCGGCACCGCCGCCGGCAAGAGTACCATCGCCGGACACCAATACCGAAAACCCATATGTCCCAAAGATGCCCGTGGTGGATGACACCATTGGCTCAGACCTTGGAAACGAGGCTCTCTACAACAGCGCCAAAGATAAGTTTCAGAAGGGTGATTACAACGGGGCAATTGAATCTTACGAGGCGTTTATTAAAGCCTATCCAAAATCCCCCTTGGCCGACAACTCCCGCTTTGGCGTAGGTGACTGTTATTACAAGAAGGGGGACTACGAG